>DASSMZ010000216.1:0-3077 GCA_035688325.1 Gaiellaceae bacterium | reverse complement strand
GGCTCGTTGCGGGGCGGGGGCGGCCGGAAGATCCCGGGGCGGCTCATCGGCGGGATTCTACGATTCCCGGCGATGGTCGAGCAGTTCGCCTACGCGGTTCGCGGCTGGGGGGTCGGCGAGCTGGTGCTGGCGGACGGGGTGGTGGCCTGGCACGAGCTGCCGGCGACGACAGCGAGCACGCGGAAGCAGCACGAGCTCGCCGACCGCGTCCGCGGGTACTTCGCCGGCTCGCGGGACACCTTCGAGGACGTCGGGCTCGATCTCGGTTGGTGCACGCCGTTCCAGCGCGCGGCGCTCGACGCGATGCGCGCGATCCCGTACGGCGAGGTCGCGACCTACGGCGAGATCGCGGCGCTGGCCGGGCACCCGAACGCGCAGCGCGCGGTCGGCTCGGTCTGCGCCGGCAACCGCTTCTCGCTCTTCGTCCCCTGCCACCGCGTCGTCGCCGCCGGCGGGCTCGGCTCCTACGGCTCGCTCGGCTCCGACTACAAGCGGCGGCTGCTGGAGCTCGAGGGTGTCGTTCTCTGAGGACGTCCGCGCCGAGCTCGCCGGCATCGCGCCGACGCGCGAGTGCGACCGGCTCGCCGAGCTCTCGGCGCTGTTCCACTTCGCCGGCCGCCTGCACCTGCGCGGCCGCGGCGAGGTCAGCCTCCACCTCGACCTCTCGAGCCCGGCCGCTGCGCGGCGCGCGTTCTCCCTCCTGCGCGACTTCGGCGTCCGCTCGGAGATCCGCACCTACCAGCGGCACGCCTTCGGGCGCGAGACCCGCTATCAGCTCCACGTCGAGAGCGCAGCGGGGCCGCTGCTGGAGCGGGCCGGCGTCGTCGACGCCCGCTTCCGGCCCCGCGACCGGCCCCCGCGGCGCGTCGTGGCGCGCTCATGTTGCCGCGCCGCCTACGTGCGCGGCGCGCTGCTCGCCGCCGGCTCGGTGAGCGCACCGCCCTCGCCGCACCTCGAGGTCCGGAGCGAGACCCGCGAAGGCGCGGAGGCGGTCGCGGCGGCCGCGGCCGCCGAGGGCGAGGAGCTGAAGGTGACGGAGCGTGCCGACCACGTGGTCGCCTACGCGAAGGGCATCGACCGCATCGCCGGCGTCCTCGCGGCGGCCGGGGCGAGCGAGGCCGCGCTGGCGCTGCAGGAGCGGGCCGTGGTCGGGTCCACACGTGCGCGCGCGAACCGGCTCGCGAACGCCGACCACGCGAACCTGGTCCGCACCGGCCGAGCGGCGCATGCCCAGCTCGAGGCGCTGCGGCGGTTGGAGCGCGACGGCCGGCTCGAGGGCGTCTCGCCGCCGCTCCGCGAGATCGCGCGGCTGCGCCTCAAGCACCCGTCGCTTTCGCTGCGAGACCTCGGCGCGAAGTGCGATCCGCCGACCAGCAAGTCGGCTGCGCACCGGCGGCTGCAGTCGCTCGTGCGCCTCGCGCGGCGGTAGAAGAACCTCGACTTTCTGGATTGCAAACGCCGTGGTTTTTGAGTGGTGCGGTGAGTAATACTCTCGGCCGGCGGGTTCGCGCTCGTCCGGCGATGGATTCAGACCCCGTCCGTCGCCAAGGTCCGGAGCGCGACAAAGCGGAGGGGGAGGTCGTCCTCGGAGCTTCCCCTCCGGCCCGCCTGCTCCGCAGGCGGGCCGGAGGGCGGAAACGCCCGACCGGCAACGCCGGCCGGGCTCCTAGACGGCGTCGCAAGCGACGCCTTGGCAGCCCGCCTCTCGCCAGCGGCTTCGGCTTAGAGGAGTAGCTCGAGCTCGAGTTCGTGGCTGATGGGGATGCCGTTCGTAGCTCGTTCGGGGATCGACGGCTTCAACGTCTTGCGCGCTTCCGTGACGGCGTCTCGGCGGAACGCACACAGCTCCATTCCCCAGCGCTGGTAGAGCTCGAGCGCGCGGACGTTGTCGTTCGTCGTGACGAGCCACAGGCGCCGGCAGCCGGCTGCGACCGCAGCCTCGCGGACGGCGTCGAGCAGCACGCGGCCGATGCCGATGCCCTCGCGCAGGCTGTCGATCGTGACGAGCTCGCACTCGTCGCCGCGGACGGCGTAGGTCGCGAGGCCGGCGCGCTCGCCGTCCGCGAGCCCCACGAAGCCCGGCAGTCCGGTCGGGTCGACGAGCTCCCCGCGCCGGACGACGACGCCGCCCCAGCCGTCGTGCAGGAACGCGGCCGCCCACTCCCGCTCGCCGCCGGCGAGCGGACGCGCCTCGACGACTGCTTCCGCCACGGCCGGTCAGCCTACGCGTGGCCGCGGTTAGACTCGTTGCGGAAACCGAAGGGGAGGCGAGATCGTGGCTATTCGGGTCGGCATCAACGGGTTCGGGCGGATCGGGCGCAACTTCTTCCGGGCGCACCTGCAGCGCGGCGGCGACTTCGAGGTCGTCGCGGCGAACGACCTCGGCGACGCCGAGACGATGGCCTACCTGCTCAAGCACGACTCGGTGCTCGGCACGCTCGACGAGGACGTCTCGGCCGGCGACGGCGCCATCCGCGTCGGCGGCCGCGAGCTGAAGCTCCTCTCCGAGCGCGACCCCGCCGACCTCCCGTGGGGCGACCTCGGCGTCGACGTCGTGATCGAGTCGACCGGCTTCTTCACCGGCCGCGACGGTGCCGCGAAGCACCTCGAGGGCGGCGCCAAGAAGGTGATCATCTCCGCGCCCGCGAAGGGCCCGGACGTGACGATCGTGCTCGGCGTCAACGACGACGACTACGACCCGGAGTCGCACGACGTGATCTCGAACGCCTCCTGCACCACGAACTGCGTCGCGCCGCTCGCCAAGGTCCTCCACGACGAGCTGACGATCGAGCAGGGGTACATGACGACGATCCACGCGTACACGAACGACCAGCGCGTGCTCGACCTCCCGCACGAGGACCTGCGTCGGGCCCGCGCTGCCGCGATCAACCTGATCCCGACCTCGACGGGCGCGGCCAAGGCGATCGGGCTCGTGATGCCGGACTTGCAGGGCAAGGTCGACGGGATGTCGATGCGCGCGCCGGTGCCGACCGGCTCGATCGTCGACCTCGTCGTCCGCGTCGGCCGCGAGACGAGCAAGGACGAGGTGAACGAGCTGTTCCGCTCGAAGGCGGACA
>DASSMZ010000215.1:0-2014 GCA_035688325.1 Gaiellaceae bacterium | reverse complement strand
CCGTACAGCGTCATCCTCCTCGACGAGATCGAGAAGGCGCACGCCGAGGTGTTCGATGTGCTGCTGCAGGTGCTCGACGACGGGCGGCTGACGGACGGTCAGGGACGCACGGTCGACTTCCGCAACACCGTTCTCATCATGACCTCGAACGTGCGGAGCGCCGACGCGTTGCGCGACGTCTTCCGGCCGGAGTTCCTCAACCGGATCGACGAGATCGTCGAGTTCGACCCGCTCTCGAAGGAGCAGATCGGCGAGATCGTCCAGCTCCAGTTGCACCGCGTGGAGGAGCGGCTCGCGGAGCGCGGGCTGCGGCTCGAGCTGACCGACCGGGCGCGCGTCGTGCTCGCCGAGGCGGGTTGGGACCCAACCTACGGGGCGCGGCCGCTCAAGCGCGCGATCCAGCGCCTGCTCGAGAACCCGCTCGCGCTGCGCCTGCTCGAGGGCGAATTCGCCGAGGGCGACGCGGTGCACGTCGACGCCGGCGACAGCGGCCTGGTCTTCGAGAAGGCCCGGGCCGCCGAGCCGGCGGCCGCCTGATGGGGCGCAGCGCCCGCCCCAAGGAACCGCTCCCGCCGCCGCTCCCCCCGGGCGAGCGTCCGGTCGGGCAGCTGATCGCCGAGGCGATCCGGCTCTACGGCCGGCGCTTCTGGGCGTGCCTCGCGCTCGGCATCCCCATCGGCGCGTTCGGCGCGCTGACGGGCGAGCTGCACGGCTGGACGAGCGTGATCGTCAGCCTCACGCTCGGCGCGGTGCTGCTGACCCTGACCTACGTCGGCGCGGCGGCGATCGTGGCCGGGGGGCCGGTGTCCCGGCGCCGGCTCGCGGTCGCGTTCGTCGTGGGCCTGATCGCGTTCGTGCCGTTCCCGGCGCTCGTCCTGCTCTACATCCTCCCGGCGATCGCGTGGCTCGCGCTCGTGGGCCTCGCCGTGCCCGCGGCCGTCATCGAGGGAACCGGCGTGGTCGAGTCGCTCAAGCGCGGCTTCCGGCTCGGGCGAGCCGACTACGTTCATTCGCTCGGCACGATGGCGGCGCTCGGGATCGTCTTCTACCTCTCGACGCGGGTGCTCGCGCTGGCCCTGAACGCCGGCAGCGGCCAGGCCGCGAACATCGCGCGGCCGCTCGCCGAAGGCCTGCTCTGGCCGGTCGTCGTGCTCGGCGCGAGCCTCCTCTACTTCGACCAGGCGGCGCGGTTAGAGTCGGGCCCCCGACCGAGGAGGCGCCGCAATGCCGACGTACATCATGCTCACGAGCCTGACCGCGCAGGGCGTGCAGACGCTGAAGGCGAACCCCGACCGGCTACGGGAGGTCAACCGTGACGTCGAGGAGCTGGGCGCGAAGGTCGTGCACCAGTGGGCGACGCTCGGCCCGTTCGACTTCGTCAACGTGGTCGAGGCGCCCGACGCCGAGACGATCGCGCGCGTGTCCGTGGCGCTCGGCGCCCGCGGCAGCGCCAAGCTGCAGACGCTGACGGCGCTCTCGGTCGACGACTTCCTCTCGTCGTTCACCGAGTAGCCGCGACCGCGACCTGCGCCGCGAGGCGCGCGTTCGCGACGATCAGGTCTCGATTCACCTCGAGCGTGCGGCCGCCGCTGTGCTCGTGCAGGAACGAGAGCACGAACGGCGTCACGCCCTGGCCGTGGATGCCCTGAGCGGCCGCGGCCGTCAGCGCCTCCGCGACGAGCGGCTCGACGTCGATCCCGTCGTCCGGGTCGCGAGCGAGCACGAGCGCCGCTCCGCCGAGCTCCCAGTGCGCCTGCGCCGTGCGGGCGGCCTGCGGCGGATCGTCGACGCGCGTCGACACCGGCGGGCCGCCGCCGGCGCTGTAGAAGAGCGGCAGCTCGTCGGTCCGGTAGCCGAGCACCGGGACGCCGAGCGTCTCGAGCAGCTCCGCGGTCGCCGGCACGTCGAGCAGCGACTTGATCCCCGACGACACGACGAGCGCCGGCGTTCGCGCGAGCTGCGCGAGGTCGGCGCTGACGTCGGGCCGCTCCGCGAAGCCGCGGTGGACGCCGCC
>DASSMZ010000200.1:0-2204 GCA_035688325.1 Gaiellaceae bacterium | reverse complement strand
GGGCGACTCCGTCCGGCATGAGACGCTCGGCGAGGGCGTGGTGACCGCGATCGAGCGCGGCGGCGTCGTCACGGTCCGCTTCGCGGCCGACGGCACCGAGCGGCGGCTGGTGCTCGACTACGCGCCGCTCGAGCGCATCGCGTGATCGAGGTCGAGCCGGCGGGCGGGCCGGACGAGGTCGCCGCCGCCCTCGCGCCGATCTGGCACTACTTCGGCCGTCGTCCGGATCCCGAGGAGGTCGAGCGGCTCGGCACGATCCTCCCGGCCGAGCGTGTGCTCGCCGCGGTCGAGGACGGCGAGACCGTCGGCGGCGCCGGCGCCTACCGCTTCGACACGACCGTGCCGGGCGGCGCGCAGGTGGCGACGGCCGGCGTGATGGCCGTGGGCGTGCTGCCGACTCACCGGCGCCGCGGCGCGCTGACCGCGTTGATGCGGCGGCAGCTGGCCGACGCCCACGAGCGTGGCGAGCCGCTCGCGACGCTCTTCGCCGCCGAGGGGGCGATCTATCCGCGCTTCGGCTACGGGCTCGCCTCGCTGGCCGGCGAGATCGAGCTGCCCAAGAGCGACGCGCGGCTCTGGAACGAGGAGCCGCTCGGGCAGGCCCGGCTGCTCGAGCCGGAGGAGGTGCTCGACGTCCTGCCGCCGATCTACGACCGGATCCAGCCGGCGACCACCGGCATGTGGACCCGCTCGCGCGAGTGGTGGAAGGTCCGGCGGCTGCCCGAGCGCCCCGGGCGCGGCGCCCTGATGGCCGTTGTGATCGAGCTCGCCGGCCGGCCGGAGGCGTACGCCCTCTACCGGCTCGACTTCGGGGTGCGGCATCTGGTCACCGAGACGAAGCTCGACGTGCTCGAGGCGCTCGCCGTCTCGCCCGAGGGGCTCGCCGCGATCTGGCGCTTCCTGCTCGCGATCGACTGGGTCGCGCGGGTCGACGCCCACTGGCTCCCGCTCGACCACCCGCTGTTCCTCTGGCTGCGCGAGGCGCGGCGGATGCGCTTCTCGGTCGTCGACGCGCTCTGGGTGCGACTCGTCGACGTAGGCAGCGCGCTCGCCGCGCGCAGCCTGCGGGACGGCGAGGTCGTGCTGGACGTCCGCGACGAGTTCTGCCCGTGGAACCAGGGGCGGTGGCGGGTCGCGAACGGGAGCGCAGAGAAGACGACCGCTCCTGCCGAGCTCGCCCTGGATGCGTCGGCGCTGGCCTCGATCTACCTCGGCGGCTTCACATTCGAGCAGCTCCGCTGGGCGGGCCGCGTCGAGGAGCTGAAGCCCGGAGCGGCCGAGCGGGCGGGCGAGCTCTTTCGCACCGTTCGCCAGCCTTGGCCGCCGGAGCTGTTCTAGGTTGCGTTTCCGCCCGCGCGTCCTACAGTGCGTGCGGGGAGATCACTCGGCGGGGCGGGGTCCCACGCGGCACCTTTCGACGCGACGCCCGGGCGGGGCGGACGCGGCAAGGCTCCCGCTGAGAGAGCGGAAAACGGGGAGCGTTCGCGCTCCCCGTTTCTTCGTCAGCGCACGGCCTCGATCCAGTCGAGCCGGCGCCCGCAGAGGGAGCGCGCGTCGGCGGGCGGCACCGAGTCCACCTCGTCGCGGCGCGTGTCGAGCGGGCTCAGCGTCAGCGGCCCGAACGAGTACGAGCTGCCGCCGCTGCCGGGATGCCAGCCGCCCTTGTCGACCCTGATCGTCACGCGGTGCGGCCCCGGCGCGAGGTCGATCGTGCCGAGGTCGGTGTAGAGCCCCGGCCAGTTCAGCTCCTCGCGCCTCGAGCCGACCTCGTGCCCGTCGACCCAGACGGTCGCGTTCCCGTACCAGTCGCCGGCGAGCCAGGCCGTGTACGTGCCGCCGGACGAGAGCGTCGTGTCGACCGAGAGCGTTCCCGAGAGCGGGGGAGTGGTCACCGGCACCGCGACGGGAGCGACCGCATACAGCAGCGCGCCGCCCTTCGCCTCCCGCGCCAGCCGCAGCACGTCGGAGCAGCGCGGCACGCCGTCCGCCTGCGTCGCGTCGCCGAGCGAGAGGTGCTCGACGATCTGCCGCCTCGGATGCACGGGTCGCACCCAGACCTCGTAGTAGCGGCCGCTCCACGCCAGGCCGTACGGCGACGGCGGCCGGCTGGCGGCGGGGCCGCGGCGAAGCACGAGCATCCGGTAGACGAGCACCTGGTCGAGCCGGAACCGGTCGATGTCGGCCGAGGTGCCCTTGTCGAGCAC
>DASSMZ010000026.1:0-5144 GCA_035688325.1 Gaiellaceae bacterium | reverse complement strand
GCTCGGCTACGTCCATGCGCTCGAGCGCCAATCTTACGAGGCGGCTCGACCCGGCTCAGCTTGCTCAGGAACTCTTGGCTCGCCGACCTTGACGAGCCGGCCGGGGCCGCGGCCGTCGTGACGGTGACCGTCGCCGAGCTGCGCCTCCCGCTGCCGAGGCAGCTGGCGGCGGCTGCGGCGACCGCGAGACCTACCCTCGCGAGCAACGCTGCGAGCCGTGCGCGCGAGCTTCGTCACACGTTCAGGTGAGTGAAGCCTGCGGCTCCGCAGACGTGAGCAAAAAGAAGCCGGCAGGGCCAGCTGCCGGCTTCTTTCGTTCACGGGGAGTGACGCCCCGGGTCTTTAGGCGGCGCGCGCCAGTCGCTCCTCGTGGCGGGCGCGCTTGATGATCTCGTCACGATCGCCGAAGCGCTGCTTGGCCTTCAGCGCGCGCTGCTCGTCCCAGAGCATGGCGATACGGTCCTCGAGCTCGTGCAGCTCGTCCGACAGGGCGGCGTCGTGGCCGTCCGAGAGCAGGTGCCAGACCTCCGAGCGCCGCTCGGTGGCCTGGTCCAGCTGAGTTCGGATTTCCTCCAGTGTTCTCATGCGTCTGAGAACGATTCTTCCGCCGTAGGCATTCCTCAATCGCGCGGGCCGACGAGGAAGATCACGATCACGACCAGGCCGATCAACCCGGCGGCAATCGCGATCGTTGTCAGTGCGCCGGAGCTCACCAGGCAGGCTGCAGCGGCGGTTGGCTCGCCATCGGCCGCGCCGTCAAGAGGCCGAACGCGAACCCGCCGACGTGCGCGAAGAACGCGCCGCCGCCGGCCATCGGCTGCAGCAGCGAATACCCGCCCTCCCAGAGCTGGAGGACGAACCGGACGCCGAGGAAGCACACCGCCGGGATCTCTCGCAGGAACACGAAGAAGAAGAAGATGAACGCCGTGAGCACGCTTGCCCGCGGCAGCAGCGTGAAGTATGCGCCGAGCACGCCGGCGACGGCGCCGGAGGCGCCGACGCTCCGGACGCTCGGGCGGAGGCGAGCCTGACTGCGGTCTAGCCACCGCCACGGCAACCTCGGCCAATCCGCTTAGTCGTGGCGTTCCTCGTGACTTGACAGACAGACGCTCAGGTTTTATCTTGCTACTAGCATCAATCGACGAAAGGAGGGACACCATGGCCACGCTGGTTCGTTGGGAGCCGTTTCGCGAGATCGAGACGCTGCAGAACGAGATGAGCCGCCTGATGAACACGTTCACCGGAGTCGGCAACGGCAACGGCGTCACGCCGCGGACGTGGGTTCCCGCAGTCGACGTCTGGGAGACCGAAAACGATCTCGTCTACGCCTTCGACCTGCCCGGGATCTCCGAGGGCAAGATCTCGGTCGAGTACGAGGACGGCGCGCTGACCGTCTCGGCCGAACGCGAGCCGTCGCAGGAGCTGGACGAGGAGAGCGTGTACCGCTTCGAGCGGCGGTTCGGCACCTTCAGCCGCACGATCGCGCTTCCGCAGGGCGTGGGCGAGCAGCAGATCAAGGCCGACTACCACGACGGCGTGCTCGAGGTTCGCGTCGCGAAGCCCGAGCAATCGAAGCCACGCCGGATCCAGATCGGTGGCGGCGAGCAGAGGACGATCGAAGGTACTGCGACGAAGTCGTAGGTTCGCACTCGTCTGCGCTCTCGAAGGCGACCCGCGAGGTCGCCTTCGGCGTGCCCGGGGTCTAGAAGTAGTACGGCGCCAGGCTGAGCGCGCCGAGCGCATACCAGATGCCGAACGAGAGGCTCAGCACGCCGAGCGCGGGCGCGACGGCGGGGAAGAGCCTGCGGACGCGCGCTCGCCCGAGCGTGAAGCCGAGGCCGCTCGAAAGGAGCGCCATCGACAGGGCGGTGCAGGCGGCGAAGAGCGCCAGCGCTCCGATCGCGACACCTCGGTCGTGAATCGCCGCGAGCAGGAGCACGCCGACACCGGCGCTGCCGCCCATCCCGTGGACGAGCCCGATCGCAAACGCCTGCAGGGGCGTCCGCGCGTGCCGCGGCGGGTGGACGTGCTGCACCTGGAGTTGCCCGCGCCGCCAGCGTACGAGCAGCGAGACCGCGAGCGACGCGATCACGCCGCCGACGACGACCTCCGCTCCCTCCTCGACGGCGCGCGGCAGGTACTCCCGGAAGAGCACGATCGGCAGGCCGAACGCGAACAGCGTCGACCCGTGGCCGAGGCCCCACGAGATGCCGAGCCGGGCCGCGGCGCCGGTCGCGTGCTCCTGCGTTCCCGCGACGAGCGTCGAGACGGCGGCGAGATGGTCTGGGTCGGTTGCGTGCCTGAGGCCGAGGACGATCGCGACCAGGCACACGACGGCGAGCGTCGTGCCGTCGGAGAACGAGGCGATCCAGTTGTCGAGCCCGAGCATCGCGCGCAGCATCGCGCCCCGTGCATGCCGACCGCAACCGTGTTAGCTGCGGATGCGCGTGCCGGCGCGACCGTCGAGCGCGTCGCCGAGCGCGGCCGGAGAGGTGATCAGCGCCTCGTGGCCGGTCGCGCGGACGAACTCGACGGACGCCTCGACCTTCGGGCGCATCGAGCCCGCCGCAAGCTCCGGCGCCAGCGCCTCGGCCTCCTCGAGCGAGAGCGACCGTAGTTCCTCCCTCGCGTCGGTGCCGAAGCCGGCATACACCGCCGGCACCTCCGTCAGGATCACGAATCGGTCGGCGCCGAGCGCGCGCGCGAGCAGGGAGGAGGCGCGGTCCTTGTCGATCACCGCGTCGATCCCGGCCAGGTGCTCGCCCCGGCGCGTCGCCGGGATGCCGCCGCCGCCGCACGCCACGACGATCGTCGCCGACGCCAGCAGCGAGCGGATCGCGTCCAGCTCGACGACCTCGAGCGGCGTTGGGGAGGGGACGACGCGCCGCCAGCCGCGGCCGGCGTCGTGGACGACGCGCCAGCCGCGGTCGCGCTCGAGCTCCCGCGCGCGCGCCTCGTCGTAGAAGGGTCCGACCGGCTTCGTCGGCTCGTCGAACGCGGGGTCGTCCTCGGCAACGAGGACGTGGGTGAGCAGGCACGCAACCGGCCGGCCGGCGACCGGCGCGAGCTCGCTCTCGATCAGCGCGCCGATCTCGGCCTGCGTCTGCGCGACGGCGAGGTACAGGGGGAGCGGCGGCGCCTCCTCGGCTGCGCGCTCCTGCCGGATCAGCTCGTTGCCGACCTGCGGGCCGTTCCCGTGCGTGACCACGAGCTCGCGCTCGGCGAGCAGCGGCCGCAGCGCGGCGGCTGCCTCACGCAGGTTCGCGCGCTGCTCGGCCGCGGTGCCCCGCTCGCCGGGCCGCATGAGCGCGTTCCCGCCGAGCGCGACGACCGCCGTCACACGAGCGCTTTGTCGCCTATGAGGCCGTGCTCGCGAAGGACGTCCTCGAGCGTCGGCTCGCCCAGCTCCTCGAGCCGGTACGTGACGCGGAGCGCCGGGACGTCGACGTCGATCAGCCGCCGCAGGTCGATCGGCGTCCCGATCAGCACGAGCTCGGCGCCGGACGCCTCGATCGTCGCCTCGAGGTCGTCCGTCTGCTGCCGCCCGTAGCCCATCGCCGGGAGCAGCGCCCCGACGTTCGGGTACGTCTCGAACGTCGTCGCGATCGAGCCGACGGCCGCCGAGCGCGGGTCGATCAGCTCGGCCGCGCCGTTCGCCTTCGCCGCGAGCACCGCCGCGCCGTAGGTCATCTCGCCGTGGGTCAGCGTAGGTCCGTCCTCGATCGCGAGCACGCGCTTGCCGGCGATCTGCGATGCGTCGCCCTCGATCGCGAACGGCGACGCGGCGAGGACGATCCTCGCGCCGGGGTTGTGCGCGCGGATCGAGTCGAGCACCGCGTCGACGCCTTCCTGCGTCGCGCTGTCGACCTTGTTCACGACGCAGACGTCGGCCATGCGGAGGTTCGTCTCGCCCGGGTGATAGCGGAGCTCGTGCCCGGGCCGGTGCGGGTCGACGACGACGATGTGGACGTTGGGCTTCACGAACGGCGTGTCGTTGTTGCCGCCGTCCCAGAGGATCACGTCGGCCTCCTGCTCGGCGCGGTCGAGGATCGCCGCGTAGTCGATCCCGGCGAAGACGAGGTTGCCCTCGGCCAGGTGCGGCTCGTACTCCTCGCGCTCCTCGATCGTGGCGTCGGCGGCCTCGAGGTCCTCGTAGCGCTCGAACCGCTGGACGGCCTGCTTCGTCAGGTCGCCGTACGGCATCGGGTGGCGGAGGACGGCGACCTTCTTGCCGGCCTCACGCAGCAGCGCGGCTACGCGGCGCGTCGTCTGGCTCTTCCCGGAGCCGGTGCGGACGGCGCAGATCGCGACCGCGGGCTTGGACGAGGTGAGCATCGTCTCGCGCGGCGAGATCAGCCTGTAGGACGCGCCCGCGGCGAGCGCGCGCGAGCCGATGTGCATCACGTGCTCGTGCGTGACGTCGGAGTACGCGAACACGACCTCGTCGACCTGACGGCGTTCGATCAGCGCCTCGAGCTCGTCCTCCGGCTCGATCGGGATGCCGTCGGGGTAGAGCGCGCCCGCGAGCTGCGGCGGGTAGACGCGGCCCTCGATGTTCGGGATCTGCGTCGCCGTGAAGGCGACCACCTCGTACTCCTCGCGACCGCGGTAGACGAGGTTGAAGTTGTGGAAGTCGCGGCCGGCCGCGCCCGCGATGAGCACCCGTGTCCTGTTCATGCATAGAGCTTATGCAGCTACACAGGACAGAGCGACTACGCGAGGCGCTCGCGAACCCGGTCGCCGACCGCTGACATCTCGATCTCGGCGCCGGTCACGTCCTTCAGCAGCTCGTCGGCCGTCGGCTGCTGCCCCAGCGACCACAGCTCCCGCAGCAGCGAGCCCGCCTCGCGCCTCGTGAACCAGTCGTTGCCGAACGCCTCGCGGAGGTGGTCGCGCAGCTGGCACTCGAACGCCCACGAGCGCAGGTACGAGGTGACGTAGAAGCCGGAGTCGATGTCGGCGAGGTAGTTGGCCTCGGCTATCTCGAACTTGAGCGCGTCGCCCAGGATCTCCGCGTAGCGCTTCGCCATCGCCTGCACGTCGTCGGCCTGGTGGAACTCGAGCTCGTAGAGGAGCTTGGCCGAGTAGCGGCGGACGAAGAAGAGCAGCCAGAGCATCCCCTCGGCCGCGTACTCCTCCGGTCG
>DASSMZ010000194.1:0-4615 GCA_035688325.1 Gaiellaceae bacterium | reverse complement strand
GGCTTCCTCGTCCACAACGCGCGCAACTACCCGCTCCTCTGCCGGCTGTTCGACGAGCTCGGGGTGCCGACGCACGAGTCGGACATGTCGTTCTCGGTCAGCTGCAGCGGCTGCGGCCTCGAATACTCGGGGCGGCGGCCGTTTGCGCAGCCGGCCAACGCCGCGAGGCCCGGCTTCCTCGCGCTCGTCTGGGAGATCCGCCGCTGGCTGCGGACTGCGCGGCCCGAGGACGAGTCGCAGTCGCTCGCGGAGTACCTCGACGCGCATGGCTATACGCAGCGGTTCCGGCGCCACTTCCTCGTGCCGCTGACGTCGGCGCTCTGGTCGACGGCACCGGGCCGGGCGCTCGAGTTCCCGGCCGCGTACGCGATCCGCTTCTTCGACAATCACGGCATGCTCGGGCTCGGGCGCTTCCGCTGGCGGACGGTCACCGGCGGCAGCCGCCGCTACGTCGACGCGATCGCCGAGCGGCTCGGCGGCCGGCTTCACCTCGGGGGCGGCGTGCGCTCCGTCCGACGCTCGCCCGACGCCGTGGAGCTCCGGGTCGGCGATCGGGTCGAGCGATTCGATCAGGTCGTGCTCGCGACGCATGCCGACGAGGCGCTGGCGCTGCTGGAGGATCCGACGCCGGCGGAGCAGCGCGTTCTCGGCGCCTTCGCGTACACGAGGAACGAGGCAGTGCTGCACACGGATTCGTCCTCGCTGCCACGTACCCGCGCCGCCCGCGCCTCCTGGAACTACCGCCTCGGTGACGACGGCCGCCCGACGATCACGTACCACCTGAACCGATTGCAGGCGCTCGACGCCGAGCGCGACTACTGCGTGACGCTGAACGAGGAGGTTCCGGAGGAGCACGTGCTCGAGCGGTTCAGCTACGAGCACCCGCTCTACACGGTGGCGACGCTGCGAGCGCAGGCCGAGTTGCCGCGCCTCGCCGGCGGGCGGACGCACTTCGCCGGCGCGTACTTCGGCAACGGCTTCCACGAGGACGGGCTCGCGAGCGGAGTCGCCGCCGCGGCCGCGCTCGGGGTGGATTGGTGAGGTCGGCCGTCTACACCGGCACGCTGATGCACGCCCGGCGGACGCCGGCCCGCCACGTCTTCCGCTACGCGGTCTCGTACTGGCTGTTCGACCTGGACGAGGTGCCCGAGCTCGAGCGGCGACTGCGCCTCTTCTCCGCCAACGGGCGCAACGTCGTCTCGTTGCGCGACGGCGACCATTTCGACGGGACGACGCCGCTGAAGCAGGCCGTCGTCGACCTCGCGGGCGACCCCTCGATCGAGCGCGTGCTGATGCTGACGCAGCCGCGCGTTCTCGGCTACGTCTTCAACCCGGTCAGCTTCTACTGGTGCTACCGGGCCGACGGCTCGCTCGCGTGCATGGTCGCCGAGCTGAACAACACCTTCGGCGAGCGGCTGGCGGAGGTGCTGCGCGGCCCGGAGCTCCGCTACGAGCAGCGCAAGCGCCTCCACGTCTCCCCGTTCTTCGGCCTCGACCAGAGCTACGAGTACGGCTTCTCGCAACCCGGTGACGACGTCTGGGCGCGAATTCACGTTCGCGACGACGAAGGCGGCCGTCCGCTGACCGCCCTCCTGCACGGACGGCGGCGCGAGCTGACGAACCGCTCGCTCGCGGCGGTCCTGCTCCGGTACCCCCTGCAGCCGCTCCAGGTGATCGTCCTCATCCACTGGCAGGCGGTGCGGCTCTGGCTGAAGCGGGTGCCGTTCCACCGCAAGCCGCCGTTCGTGCCCGGCGAGGGAAGCGTGCGCACGTGAGCGTACGCGCCGCACCGGTCCCCGCCGGCAGCCGCACGCTGGAGCGACTCGCGCTCCCGTTCCTCGAGCGCGCGCTCGCCGGCCTCGAAGGCGGCACGCTCGAGGTCGAGCTTCCGGGAGGCGAGCTGCGTCGCTTCGGAACCGGCGCGCCCGTGCGCCTCGCGATCCACGACCCTGCGTTCTTCACCCGGATCGCGACGCGCGGCAAGCTCGGCCTCGGCGAGTCGTACACGGCGGACGAATGGGACGCGGACGACCTCGTCGCGCTGTTCGAGCTCCTGCTCCGGAACGCCGACGCGGCCGCGGAGCGGCATGCGCGTCTGCGCCGTCTGCTCGAGCTGCGGCCACGCCTCCACCGCCGCAACGGCCTGCGGCGCGCCCGGCGGAACATCGCCTACCACTACGACCTCGGCAACGAGCTGTTCGCGCTCATGCTCGACGAGACGATGACCTACTCGTGCGCCTTGTTCGAGCGGCCCGAGCTCACGCTCGCCGAGGCGCAGCGCGCGAAGATCGAACGGCTCTGCCGGCTCCTCGACCTCGGCCCTGAAGACCACGTGCTCGAGATCGGCTGCGGCTGGGGCAGCTTCGCCCGGCACGCCGCCGAGACGCGCGGCTGCCGCGTCACCGGCATCACCATCTCGCACGAGCAGGCCGTCGTCGCGCGGGAACGCACATGGGGGCTGCCCGTCGAGATCCTCGAGCAGGACTACCGCCACGTCGAGGGCCGATACACGAAGGTCGTGTCGATCGAGATGCTGGAGGCGATCGGCGCCGATCAGTTCGGCACCTACTTCGCGACCATCGACCGGGTGCTGGCTCCCGGCGGCCGCGCGGCGGTGCAGACGATCCTCGTCCCCGACCAGCGCTGGCGCCGCTACCGCAGCACACCGGACTGGATCGAGCGCTACATCTTCCCCGGCTGCCTGATCCCCTCGCTCGAGTCGCTCGCGCGCGCGGCGACCCGCCACTCGCGGCTCGGGATCTACGGCGTCGACGAGATCGGCGAGCACTACGCCGAGACGCTGCGCCGCTGGCGAGGGAACTTCCACGCGCGGATCGAGGACGTGCGCCGGCTCGGCTACGACCGCCACTTCGAACGAAGCTGGGACTTCTATCTCGCGTTCTGCGAGGCGGCGTTCCGCCTGAGGGCGCTGCGCGACGTGCAGCTTCTGCTGGCCCGCCCCGGGAGCATGGCGTGAGCACCGCGCTCGTCGACCGCGTGCTCGAGACGGGCCGCGTCCCCGACCCACTCCTGCGCGCCGGAATCCGGGCAGTGTGCGCGACCCGGCTTCGCCGCGAGCGCCGCCGCGCGCCCGGCTTCAAGGACGCGTTCGTCGAGCGTCTGCGCCGCTCGCCGATCGCCGAGCAGGTCGAGAAGGCGAACGAGCAGCACTACGAGGTGCCCGCAGAGTTCTTCCGGCTCGTCCTCGGCCCGCGGCTCAAGTACAGCGCCTGCCTCTGGCCGGACGGCGTCCAGTCACTCGCGCAGGCAGAGGAAGCGATGCTCGCGCTGACGTGCGAGCGCGCCGGCGTCGAGGATGGGATGACGCTCCTCGACCTCGGCTGCGGCTGGGGCTCGCTGACCGGCTGGCTGGCGGAGCGCTACCCGGCGGCGCGGATCGTCGCGGTGTCCAACTCGAACCTCCAGCGGCAGTTCATCGAGTCGCTGCGCCTGCCGAACGTCCGCGTCCTGACCGCCGACGCGAACCGGCTCCAGCTCGAGGAGCGCTTCGACCGGATCCTCTCGGTCGAGATGCTCGAGCACATGCGCAACTACGAGGCGCTGTTCGCGCGGATCGCCTCCTGGCTCGCTCCGGGCGGCGCGTTCTTCTGCCACGTCTTCTCGCACGACCGCTTCGCCTATCCCTACGAGGACGGCTGGATGGCGCGGCGCTTCTTCACCGGCGGGACGATGCCCTCCGACGACCTGCTCCCGCGCTTCGATCGCGACCTCGCTCTCGAAGCGCACTGGCGGGTCTCCGGCCTCCACTACGCGCGCACCGCGGAGGCCTGGCTGGAGCGGCTGGACGCCAACCGGGCCGAGGTGGAGCGCCTCGTCGAGCGCCGCTGGGCCGCGAACTGGCGCGTCTTCTTCCTCGCCTGCGCGGAGCTCTGGGGGTATGGCGGTGGAAGCGAGTGGCTCGTGTCGCACTACCGCTTCTCGAAGCGTTAGCCGCGAGGCGGGAGCGGGACGAGGATGCTCGTCCGCCGCTTGTAGTCGCGGTAGGCGGGGTCGTCGCCGTACTTCTCGTCGGCGCTGCGCTCCAGTGGCGGGATCCCGCTCACGAACAGCAGCAGCAGGGTGATGAAGACCGGCCCGGCGACGACGGCGAACGCCGCTCCGTGCAGGACGGGGACGACGTAGAGGAACAGGCCCCACCAGACCAGCATCTCGCCGAAGTAGTTCGGGTGCCGCGAGTAGCGCCAGAGGCCGCTCGCGACGAACCGGCCGCGGTTCTCGTCCTTCGCCCTGAACGCAGACTTCTGCGCGTCGGCGACCGCCTCGACGAGGAGCCCGACGAGCCACACCGCGGCGCCGGCAGTCGCCCAGGCCCCGAAGCCGGGCGGGTCGTCTCGGTCGAGGAGGTAGGAGACGGGCAGCATGACGACCGCGACCGTGACCGCCTGCAGGATCCAGAAGCGGGCGAAGCGCAGCGGGTGCTCCCGCATTCCGTCGAAGCGATGGTCGACCTTCATCCGGAGGATGCGGCGGAACAGGTAGGCGCCGAGCCGCACCGCCCAGACGACGACGAGGAGCGAGGCGACGAGCTGCACCGGTTCCCGGGCGCCGGTGAAGAGGCAGACGACGGCGAGCAGCGCGAACGTGAGGCTGTAGG
>DASSMZ010000187.1:0-10379 GCA_035688325.1 Gaiellaceae bacterium | reverse complement strand
GGCGGCGTGGTCGAGCGTGACGGTGCAGGTCGCGCCTTCGCCGGCGTACCGGATCGCGTTCTCGAGCAGGTTCTCGGCCACGAGCCGGAGCATCCGCCGGCGCAGCGGGATCTCGATCGCCTCGTCCTCGATCCGGAGCCGAAGTGTGAGACCCGCGAGCTCGGCGCGCTCGCTCAGCTCGGCGACGACGTCCCGGAGCACGGGCGCGGCCTCGGTCACGCCGAGGGCGACCACCTCGCGCTCCTGCTCCAGCTCGCTCAGGAAGAGGACGTCGTCGACCAGCTCCGTCATCTCGGTCACCTCGTCGCGCGCCTGCCGGAGCAGGCTGTGGAGGTCGACGCCGGGGAGCTCGGCCGTCTCGAGCAGCGCCTGCAGCCGTGCGAGCGGCGTGCGCAACTCGTGCGAGACGGACGCGGTGAAGGCGGTACGGAGGGCTTCGTAGTCGGTGTCACTCACTAGGCTTGAGTATCGCGTGACCAAGGTCCTCATCGTCGAAGACGACGACACGATCGCCGAGGGCATGGCCCAGCACCTGACGGCGGCCGGCCTGGACTCGACGCGAGTCGGCGCCGGTGAGGTCGGCCTCGCGCGGCTCCGCTACGAGCGGCCGGACGTGCTCGTGCTCGACCTGATGCTGCCGGGCCTCGACGGCTGGGCGCTGATCGAGCAGGCCCGCGCGGAGGGCATCGGCACGCCGATCCTGGTCGTGAGCGCACGCGGCACCGAGCACGACCGCGTCCACGCGCTCCAGATCGGCGCCGACGACTACCTCGTCAAGCCGTTCTCGATGAAGGAGCTCGTCGCGCGCGTCCAGGCGGCGGCGCGTCGCGGCGTGCGCGGCGTGCCCGAGGACCGTGGCGAGGAGCTCGTGATCGAGGAACTGCGGATCGACCCGCGCTCGGTGCAGGCGTTCGTCGACGGCGAGAACGCGGAGCTGACGCCGACGGAGTTCCGGCTGCTGTACACGCTCGCGCAGGACCAAGGTCGCGTCGCGTCGCGGGACGAGCTCCTGCAGCGCATCTGGGGGCGCCGTGCGACGCACCGCGACCGCACCGTCGACGTCTGCGTCCGCCGCCTGCGGGAGAAGATCGACGTGCCCGCGCCGAGACACACCTTCATCCAGACGCGCTACGGCGTCGGCTACAGCCTCGAGCCCGTCCCGAAGTAGCGGCGGCTACTCGAGCCGGTACAGCGGCACGAGGCTCTTCTCGGCCTCGTTCTCGATCCGCGCGACGACCTCGACGTACGGCTCGAGCCCCGAGCCGTGCAGCTTCGACTTCAGCAGCTCGTCGACCTGGTAGACGCCTGCAGAGTTGTTCATCTTGATCTCGACCGAGACCGGGTGCTCCTGTCCCTCGCTGATGATCACCTCGTCGATCGCCGCCGCCGAGATCGAGTGGATCGAGACGCGGCCGCGCTCGAACGGGATCCGCGAGCGACCCTCCTCGATGTCGAGCGCGTCGGCGACGCGGACGATGCCGGCCTCGAGCGTGAGCGGGTGCCCGGACTCGCGGTGCGAGGTGATCGTCTCGAGCACCTCCGAGACGACGACCGTCAGCTCGGGCTCCTCGTAGATGCCCGCGAGCAGCTCGCGCGCCTTCGGCTCGGCGAGGAAGAGGCTCCAGTCCTCGTGCCGGTCGCGGTGCACCGCCATGCCGACGCAGTGCAGCAGCGCCCCGAGCAGGACGACGACCTCCGCGTCCTCCTGCTTCATGTCGTAGTCGGCGACCATGCCGGGCTCCACCCCGCGCTTGGCGAGGATCCGCAGAAGCCGCAGGCCGATGTTGGCGACGATCTGGATGTGCACCCAGGAGTGGTCGTTGATGCCGAGGCGCTTGACCGCGTTCACGTTCGAGACGTGCCACCACGCCTTGAGCCCGTTGTCGGCGTTGACGCGATCGAGGATCGTGCGCAGCTTCCGGCTCCGCTGCGCCGGCACCCTGATCCGCATCTGCGCGACGGCGTCGTGGGGCGAGAGACGCGCTTCGCGCTCGGCCTCGGGGGAGACCGGCTCCTCGATCCGCTCCCGAAGCTCCTTGTCGAGCTGGGACACCGGGGGCGAGCGTATCAGGGTCGGTGCGGCAGCTCGGTGTCGTCGACGATCGCGCGTGGCACGGCCTCGGTGAGCCAGCGTGCGAGGTCTCGGTCGCGGACCTCCGCGGCGGCCGCCGACAGCCCGACCGCCCGGACCGACGGTGCGTGCGCGTCGCTCGCGATCAGGTGGGCGAGCCCGAGCTCGAGCAGCGTCCGCGACGCCCCCTGCGCCCTGCGCCCGAGGCGGCCGTCGACCGACGCGGCCGTCAGCTGCACGAGCATCCCGGCCTCGACGAACTCCTGGAGCCGGCTCGGCCGGCCCTGCACCTCGCCGTTGCGCTCCGGGTGCGCGAGCACGATCGCCAAGCCCTCGCCGGCCAGCGCCAGCCCGAGCCGCTGCAGGCCGAGCGGCCACCCGTCGTAGGGGAACTCGACGAGCAGCCAGCGGTCGCTGCCGCCGAGGCCGAAGCGCCGCAGCTCCGGCGGCTCGAGCCGCGCCGCCTGCTCGAGCGCGAGCTCGCCGCCGGGCACGACCGTAAGCTCGATCCCGGCGCCCTCGACGGCCGCACGCACGTCCGCGACCCCGCGCTCCATCTGGTCGGCGCTCGTCGGGTAGTCGTCGCGCACGTGCGGCGTCGCGGCCAGCACCCGGATCCCGTCCGCCGCGGCCAGCCGGGCCAGCTCGAGCGCCGCCCCGAGATCGGCTGCCCCGTCGTCGAGCCCGGGGAGGATGTGCGAATGGAGGTCGACCAGGGCGCGGCGAGCCTACCGCGTTACGATTCGTCCAGATGCGCACGATGAACCCCGTCCACGACGCGACCTGCTCGGTCGCAGCCTGCGCCGAGATCCTGGGCGCGAAGTGGACGGCGGTGCTCGTGCACGACCTCTCCGAAGGACCGCGCCGGTTCACCGAGCTCGAGCACTCGTGCAAGGGGATCAGCCCGCGCACGCTCTCCGAGCGGCTGCGCGCGCTCGAGCAGGAGGAGATCGTCGTCCGCCGCAGCTACGCCGAGTCGCCCCCGCGCGTCGAGTACGAGCTGACCGAGAAGGGCGATGCCCTGCTGCCGATCATCGACGAGATGCGCCGCTTCGGGCACGCCTGGCTCGTCGACTGCTGCTAGCCCAGCGCGGCGAGCCGCCGGTACAGCTCCTTCGCGGTCTCGATTCCGAGCGGCATGTACTCCGCCAGCAGCCGCTCGTTCGGCGAGTGGATCGAGCTCTCCGGGGTCGCGAACCCGGTGACGATCGTCGGGATGCCCTTGTCCACGAGCGCCGGCACGATCGGCAGCGTGCCGCCCGACCGCACGAGGAGCGGGCGCCTCCCCATCGTCGTCTCGAACGCATCCTGGGCGAGCTTCACGGCCGGCGCGTCGGGCGGCACGAGGCCGGCCGCGGCGGACGAGAGGCGCTGGAGCTCGAGCTCGGCGCCCGACGGCACCGCGTCCCGGAGCAGCCGCTCGACCGCGGCCGCGATCCGCTCGACCTCCTGGCCGGGCGCGAGCCGGATCGAGAGGTTCGCCTCGGCCTGAACCGGCAGGACCGTCTTCTGCAGGACCGGTGAGCCGCCGGCGACGCCGTTCACGTCCAGCGAGGGCTCGGCCGTGGTGCGGAGGTAGAACTCCTCGGCCGCCCGTGCGTCGACCGGGCGCGCGTTCGCCTCGTCGAGCATCTGCTCTCCCTGCACCAGCTCGGCCCAAGCCGCGCGCTCCTCCTCGGTCGGCGGGGCGATCCCGGCGCGCAGCGGCTCGGGTAGCCGGCCGTCGCGCTGCTGGACGGCGGAGAGGATCTGCACGAGCGCGTGGTTCGCGTTGAGCGCCGCGCCGCCGAACAGGCCCGAGTGCAGGTCGTGGCCGCCGGTCCGCACCACGAGGTGGAAGTAGACGAGCCCTCGCGTGGCGACTGCGAACTCCGGCAGCCCGCGCGTGGTCATGCCGCTGTCGAAGATCAGCGCCGCGTCCGCGCCGCGCTCGTCGGCGGCCAGGAAGTCGACGATCTGGTGCCCGCCGGTCTCCTCCTCGGCATCGCAGGCGAAGCGGATGTTGACCGGCAGCTCGCCGGCCGCGGCGAGCTCCGCCGCCGCCCTGGCCAGCATGTAGAGCTGGCCCTTGTCGTCGACGACGCCGCGGCCGTAGAGCCAGCCGTCGCGCTCGGCGAGCGTGAACGGATCCGACTCCCACAGCTCGAGCGGGTCCGGCGGCTGGACGTCGACGTGGCCGTAGACGAGCACCGTCGGCGCGGGGTCGCTCGACGCGGGCAGGTCGCCGACGATCAGCGGCTGCGTCGCGGTCGGCACGACCTCCGCCGAGCCGCCGGCCGCGCGGATGAACGCCGCGAGCCACTCCGCTGCGCGCGCCACGTCGCCCGCATGCTCGGGATCGGCGCTGACGCTCGGAATCGCGATCAGCTCGGAGAGCTCCTCAAACCACGCTTCAGCCAAGGCGGCGGAGTCTACGCGGCGCGGGAAGCCGCGAGCTGGCCGCAGGCCGCGTCGATGTCGCGCCCGCGGGTCAGCCGCACCGTCGCCGGCAGCCCGGCCCGGTCGAGCACCGCCTTGAACGCGTCGATCGCCCGCCGCGACGAGCCGTCGAACTGCCCCGTCGGGTTGTACGGGATCAGGTTCACCTTGAACGCGCGCCGGTCGAGCAGCTCGACGAGCTGCCGCGCCTGCTCGACGCGGTCGTTGACGCCGGCGAGCATCACGTACTCGACGAAGACCTTGCGCCGCCGCAGCCGGAAGTGCCGCTCGCACTCGGCGAGCACCTCGGGCAGCGGGTAGCGGTCGTTCACCGGCATCAGCCGCGAGCGGAGCGCGTCCTCGGCCGCGTGCAGCGAGAGGGCGAGCCGGATCGGCTCCTCGACCTCGTCGACGAACCGGGTCAACCCCGGCAGCCAGCCGACGGTCGAGATCGTCGTGCGCCGGTGAGTGATGCCGACGTCGGGCAGCCGCCGCGCTGCGCCGAGCACGTTGTCGAGGTTCAGCATCGGCTCGCCCATGCCCATGAAGACGCAGTGGTCGATCGGCTCGAGGCGCCGGAAGTGCAGCGCCTGGTCGAGGATCTCGGACGCCGTCAGGTTGCGGCCGAAGCGCATCGCGCCGGTCGCGCAGAAGGTGCAGGTGAGTGGGCAGCCGGACTGCGACGACACGCAGATCGAGCGGCGCCTGTCGCGGTAGCGCATCAGCACCGCCTCGAGCGGATGGCCGTCGTGCGTGCGGAAGAGCGTCTTCACCGTGCCGTCGCGCGACTCCGCCTGCGCCACGACCTCGAGGCTCGAGAACGGCACCTCGTGGGCGAGCGCCTCGCGCAGCGCCGCCGGCACGTTCGTCATCTCGCCGTAGCCAGGCGCGCCGCGTGCCGCCCAGGCCCACACCTGGGCGGCGCGATACGACGGTTCACCGCGGCCGTCGAGCGCGTCCTGAAGACGTTCGAGATCCACCTCGCCCACCGTAGCTCGTGCCGGAATCCGGCCTCCGCTGCTTGGACTCGAGCGTGCAGCGGAGGGCGAAGCCCGGAGTCTGCGCGGGTTGGGCCGTAGGCCGTCTTACGCGACGTCGCGCAAGGCCAGCGCGTCGGCGAGCGCGCGGAGCTTCTTCAGGCTCTGGTTCTCGATCTGCCGGATTCGCTCGCGCGTGACGTTGAACGTCTTGCCGACCTCGTCCAGCGTCCGCGGGTGCTCGCCGTTGAGGCCGTAGCGCAGCTCGAGCACCTTGCGCTCGCGGGCGCTGAGCGTGCCCAGCACGCGCTGCAGCGTCGCCTTGCGCATCTCGACCTCGGCGACCTCCTCCGGCAACGGCTCGTTCTCGTCGGTGAGGAAGTGGCCGAACTCCGACTCCTCCTCGTCGCCGACCGGCTTCTCGAGCGAGACCGGCGCCTGCGAGCTGCGGCGGATCTGGTCGACCTCGTCGGTTGTCAGCTCGACGTCGATCGCGATCTCGGCCGACGTCGGCTCGCGGCCGAGCTCGGCGCGGAGCTTCCGCTCCGAACGGACGATCTTGTTCAGCTTCTCGACGATGTGCACCGGCATGCGGATCGTCCGCGCCTTGTCCGCGAGCGCGCGGGCCACCGCCTGGCGGATCCACCACGTCGCGTAGGTCGAGAACTTGAACCCCTTGCGGTGGTCGAACTTCTCGGCCGCGCGCACCAGGCCGATCGTGCCCTCCTGGATCAGATCGAGGAACGGCAGGCCCTGGTTGCGGTACTTCTTGGCGATCGAGACGACGAGGCGGAGGTTCGCCTCGACCATCTCCTGCTTGGCGCGGTGCTCGCCGCGCTCGATGCGCTTGGCGAGCTCGACCTCCTGCGCCGCCGTCAGCAGGTCGACCTTGCCGATGTCCTTCAGGAAGAGCTGCAGCGAGTCGGTCGTCACCTCGCGGGTCTCGCGCACGGGCGCCGCCTCGGAGGCCGCCTCCTCGGCGGTGTCCACGACCTCGATCTGCAATTCCTCGAGCGCGTGGTAGAAGTCGTCCACCTGGCCCGCGTCGAGCTCGAGCTCGCCGAGCGCGAGCGCGATCTCCTCGGTGCTCAGGGAGCCGGCTTCGCGCCCCGCTTCCAGCAACCCCTTGGCCTCGTCCGTCTCGAGCACCTCGGCGATGCTCGACGGCTTGGCCCGTTCCCCCTGCTCATTCACCGGCAGTCCCCTCCTGGGCTCGTGACATTCCGCACGCGGCGCTGCGGGATGCGGCACTCTCTCACGGGTACCGGACGGACGCCATAGGCCGAACGGCCCTAATTTCCGTCAGCCGGTCCCAATACGGCCAATGGCCTGCAGGTACTGCCCGGCCTGCCGTCCGAGCGACGATCGCGGACCCTCGTTTCGCGCCAGCGTGAGCTGCCTGCGCGCCTCCTTCAGCTGCGCCGACCAGAGCAGCAGCAGGCCGAGGTGGAAGCGGACCGTCTGCGCGTGCGGAAAGACGCGCGTGAGCGGCCCGAGCGTCCCGAACGCCTTGGCCGGATTCGCCTTGTCGAAGCGCCCGACGGCGGCCGCGACCCGTGCGTCTGGATCGTTCGGCGCGAGCTTCGCCGCCGCCGCGAACTGGCGCTCGGCCGAGACCGGCCTGCCGAGCTGTTGCAGCATCGCGCCGTAGAGCAGCTTCGCGTGCGCACCGCCGCGGGCGGCCGACCGCTGCAGCACGGCGAGCCGGCGATCGGCCGGAAGCACCCGGATCGCGAGCGGCGCCTGGAACGACGGGACGAACTGCGGCAGCCCCGGGGCGAACTGCGGGTGGAGGAAGTCGCCCGCGCGGACGGCGTACGGGCTGTCGGGCTGGTCGCGCACCGCCGCCTGCCAGGCGGAGACGGCGTCCGCGTCGCGGCGCTCCCAGAAGAGCGCGAGCCCGAGGTGGAGGGCGACGAGCGCGCTCGTCGGGTGCTCGGCCTGCAGTTCGAGCAGCCGGTCGACGGTGCCGGACGGCCACGCGGCGAGCGCGGAGCCGACCTGCGCCTCGAGCGACTGGTCGCGGCCGAAGAGCTTCCCGGCCTGGGCGTACTGCTTGCCCGCGTAGAGCCGCTGCGCGCGGTCGAGCGCCCGCGCCCGCGGGTCGGTGCGGACGCCGGTGTAGAGCGTCAACGGCGGGTGCCCGGCCCGCGCCTTCGCCGCCGCCGGGACGTGGCCGCGGGTGGCGAGCACGCCCACGACGACGACGCCCGCCGCCACGACGGCGGCGAGCAGCACGAGCGCGAAGACGCGGCCGCGCGAGCTCACTCCGGCGACGATAGCCGCCGCGCTCGCGGCCACTCGCAGTCGTCGCTATACAATCGAAAGCCATGCCGTCCTACCGAGACCTGCTGCAGGCCACGAAGGCCTCGGTCGAAGAGGTCGACGCCCGCCGCGCGCAGGAGCTGCTGGAGGCCGACGACGCGCCGCTCCTCGTCGACGTGCGCGAGCGCGACGAGTGGGAGCAGGGCCGCATTCCCGGCGCCGTGCTCGTCCCACGCGGGAACCTCGAGTCGCGGATCGAGAACGTCGCGCCCGACCGCTCGCGACCCGTGCTGCTCTACTGCGCCGCCGGCAACCGCTCCGCCTTCGCCGCGAAGACGCTGACGGAGCTCGGCTACGAGCGCGCGATCTCGCTGGCCGGCGGCTACGAGGACTGGAAGCGCGACGGCCTGCCGACCGAGCTGCCGCGCTCGCTCGGCCCGGAGCGGACGACGCGCTACAGCCGCCACCTGCTGATCCCCGAGGTCGGCGAGGAGGGCCAGCTGCGGCTGCTCGACTCGCGCATCCTCTTGATCGGCGCCGGCGGGCTCGGCTCGCCCGCAGCGCTGTACCTGGCCGCTGCGGGCGTCGGAAAGCTCGGGATCGTGGACGCGGACGTCGTCGACGAGACGAATCTCCAGCGTCAGATCGTCCACTCGTCCAACTCGCTCGGTGAGCCGAAGACCGACTCGGCGCGCCGCACGATCGAGGCGCTCAACCCCGACGTCGAGGTCGTGCCGTTCCGCGAGCGGCTCACCTCCGAGAACATCGATCGGATCCTCGAGCCCGGCTGGGACGTGATCGTGGACGGCGCCGACAACTTCCCGACGCGCTACCTCGTGAACGACGCGTCGGTCTGGCACGACGTCCCGGTCGTGCACGGCTCGATCTTCCGCTTCGAGGGGCAGGTGACCGTCTTCAAGCCCGGCGACGGCCCGTGCTACCGCTGCCTGTTCCCGCAGCCGCCGCCGCCGGAGCTCGCGCCGAGCTGCGCCGAGGGCGGCGTGCTGGGCGTGCTCCCCGGCGTGATCGGCTCGATCCAGACCGCGGAGGCGCTGAAGCTTGCGCTCGGGATCGGCGAGCCGCTCGTCGGGCGGCTGCTCCTGTACGACGCGCTCTCGGGCGAGTTCCAGGAGATGAAGCTGCGCAAGGATCCCGCGTGCCCCGTGTGCGGCGAGAGCCCTACCATCACGGACTACATCGACTACGTCGAGTTCTGCGCGGGGGTCGGGCACTGAGCCGCGTCCGCATCCCGCCGACGCTGCGCTCCGAGACCGAGGGTGCGCGCGAGGTCGAGGCGAGCGGCCGCACCGTGCGCGAGCTGCTCGACGACCTGATGGGCCGCTTCCCGTCGCTGCGCGGCCAGCTGCTCGCCGACGACGACCTCGCGCCGTTCGTCAACGTGTACGTCGAGGGCGAGGACGTGCGGACGCGCGACGGGCTCGAGACGCCGGTCGACGACGGCTCGACGGTGATCCTGCTGCCCGCGATGGCGGGTGGCTGAGCCCGCGGCCTCACTCCTAGAGCTCGTCGGCAACACTCCGCTCGTAGAGCTGCCGCGGCTCTCGCCGAAGCCGGCGGTCAAGCTCTACGCGAAGCTCGAGGGCCAGAACCCGACCGGCTCGATCAAGGACCGCATCGCCCTGAAGATGGTCGAGGCCGCGCAGCTCGAGCCGGGCGATGAGCTGCTCGAGCCGACGAGCGGCAACACCGGCATCTCGCTCGCGCTCGTCGCGCGCCTGAAGGGCTACCGGCTCACGTGCGTGATGCCGGAGAACGTGACGGAGGAGCGACGCCGGCTGCTGCGGCTCTACGGCGCCGGGATCGTAGAGAGCCCGGGCGAGGAGGGCTCGAACGGGGCCGTGCGCGTGGCACAGGAGCTGGCGGAGCGCGAGCCGCGCTACCGGATGCTGTTCCAGTACGCGAACGAGGCGAACCCGCGTGCGCACTACGACGGCACCGGCGCGGAGATCGCGGCGGCGCTCGACCGGGTCGACGTGCTCGTCGCCGGGCTCGGCACGGGCGGGACGCTGATGGGCGCGGGGCGGCGGCTGCGCGAGCGGTTCCCGGACGTGACCGTCGCGGCGGCCGAGCCGCTCCCCGGCGACCCGGTGATGGGCCTGCGCTCGCTCGAGGACGGCTACGTGCCGCCGGTGCTGGACGTGTCGCAACTCGACCGCAAGCTGCTCGTCTCGAACGCCGACGCCGTCGCCGGCCTCCGCGCACTGCTGGCCGAGGAGGGCGTCTTCGCCGGCGTCTCCTCCGGCGCGGTGATCCACGTCGCGCGCCGGCTCGCCGCCGAGCTCGACGAAGGCGTGGTCGTGGCGGTGCTCGCCGACGCCGGGTGGAAGTACCTCTCCGCCCCGTTCTGGGAGGCCGGGCCGGAGGCGGAAGCGCAGCTGGAGGCCGCCGTCTGGTGGTGATCCCGGCCGCCATCCGCGCCGAGCTCGAGGAGCACGCGCGCCGCGAGCAGCCGAACGAGGCCTGCGGCCTGCTCGCCTTCAGGAACAGCCGCGCCGAGCGCTACCTCCCGGCGCAGAACGCAGCCGCCAGCCCCTACCGCTTCGAGCTCGAGATCGCGCCGGAGAGCTGGTTCCTGGAGGACGACGGCTACGAGCTCGCCGTCTTCCACTCGCACATCTCGTCGCCGC
>DASSMZ010000145.1:0-16767 GCA_035688325.1 Gaiellaceae bacterium | reverse complement strand
GTGGCGGTGCTCGTCGACCGGCACGACGTCCCGAGCTGGATCCGGACCGGCGTCGTCGTCGGCTTCCTCGGCGCGTACACGACCTTCTCCACGTTCGCGCAGGAGACCCACGACCTGTTCTCGGAAGGGCATGCCGTGCTCGGGATCGCCGACGCGGCGGGAAGCATCGTCGTCGGCGTCGCCGCCGTCGTCGCCGGGATCGCGCTCGGGAAGGTGCTCTAGCGGTCGCGCAGCTCTCGTGCGGCCGAGGCCGCGGCCTGCACGCAGAAGACGCCGAGGCACGCCAGCAGCGCCGACCGGGCCAGCCCGGGCACCGCCCCGTCGGCCACCGCCGCCGCGCGGACGGCGCAGCCGACCACGACCAGCGCGAGCACGACCGCCCACAGCAGGGCGTGCAGCTGCTCGTTCGCGCCGTCGAGCACGCGGCCGAACGCCTCGAGCGCCGCGACCGCCGCGGCCGGCACGGCGAGGAGCAGCGCGTAGAACGCCACCGTGTGAGACCCCGCCCCGTCCGCCGCCGCTGCCGCGATCACGAGCCCAACGGGTATCGCCCGACGAGCCATGCGTTGGGGTTCGGCGCGTCCGCCGAGGCTCCTCCGTTACGCTCACCGGACTCGTCCAGAAAGGAGTTCTGCATGGCCGATGTGCCGGTGACCTGGCTGGGTCACGCGAGCTTTCGCCTCGACTCGCCCGAAGGCAAGCGGATCTACGTCGACCCGTTCCTGAAGGGCAATCCGAAGTGCCCGGAGACCGAGCAGGAGCCGGAGCGCGTCGACGTGATCGCGCTCACGCACGGGCACGGCGACCACGTCGGGGACACCGTCGAGCTCGCCGGGAAGTTCTCGCCGGAGATCGTCGCGCTGCTCGAGCTGAACGCCTGGCTCGGCCAGCAGGGGGTGGAGGTCCCCGACATGGGGCCGAACAAGGGCGGCACCGTCGAGGCCGGCGGCGTGAAGATCACACTCGTGAACGCGTTCCACTCGAACGCGACGCCCGACGGCACCTACGCCGGGGAGTGCACCGGGCTCGTGCTCACGTTCTCGAACGGCACGTCCGTCTACTTCGCCGGCGACACGTGCGTGTTCGGCGACATGCAGCTGATCGGGCGCATCTACTCGCCCGACGTGGCCGTGCTGCCGATCGGCGGGTACTTCACGATGGACCCGCGCGAGGCGGGCGTCGCGCTCGAGCTGCTCGGGTCGAAGCGCTGCATCCCGTGTCACTACGGCACGTTCCCGGTGCTGACGGGAACGCCGGACGAGCTCCGGCAGCACGCGCCCGGCGTCGAGATCATCGACCTGCAACCCGGGGAGACGACGACGGTCTAGAACACATCGAGGTGGAACTGTCGTCGAATCAGCATCCGAGACTGTCGCCGGAACGGCCGCGCCCGCGAAGCCGGCGCGGCCTCCACGGTCGGCGTCGCAAGCGAGCGCCTTCGTGAGGGAGCGCTGGTTCGGCGCCACCGGGCGCCTCGTCCCGGAGATCGCCGTCGAGGGCGAGCTCGAGCTGGACGACGCACTCGTGCTCGACGACGTCTCGGACGAGCGCGCGCTCAAGGAGGCGCACGAGCACGGCCGCCCCGTGGTCGTGCGCGCCCGGACACCGGACGCGGTGAAGACGGCCTTGGCGCGGCCCGAGGTCGCGTCGGTGGTCGTGCCGCCGGAGAAGCGCGAGCTGCTCGCGCTCGATCTCACGGAGCTGACGTACGGCTAGCGTCGTCGCCACCTACTCGATCGCGGCCTGCGACCTCGGGGCGGGCCAGTGGGGCGTCGCGACCCAGTCGAAGTTCCTCGGCGTCGGCTCCGTCGTGCCGTGGGCGGAGCCGCAGGCCGGCGCGATCGCGACGCAGGCGTACGCGAACCCGCGCTACGGCTCCGACGGCCTCGCGCTCCTGCGGGAGGGCGCGAGCGCGGAGGAGGTGGTCGAGCGGCTGACCGCGGCCGACGACGGACGCGACCATCGACAGCTCGGCGTCGTCGACGGGCAGGGCGGCTGCGCGACCTTCACCGGCTCGCAGTGCATGGACTGGGCGGGCGGCCGCACCGGCCCCGGCTACGCGGCCCAGGGCAACATCCTGGTCTCCGCGGACACGGTGGACGCGATCGCGGAGACGTTCGAGCGCACAGACGGCGCACCGCTCGCGGAGCGCCTGCTCGACTGCCTCGACGCCGCGCAGGCAGCGGGCGGCGACCGGCGCGGGCAACAGTCGTCGGCGCTCCTGGTGGTCGAGCGCGACGGCGGCTACGCCGGTCTCTCGGACGAGGTCGTCGACCTCCGCGTCGACGAGCACCCGCGGCCGCTCCAGGAGCTGCGGCGCATCTACGCGCTGCACCAGGCGATCTTCGGCAAGACGCCACGCGAGCAGTGGCTGGTCGTCGACGACGAGCTCGCACGAGAGGTGCACGAGCGCCTCGGCGCTCTCGGCTACGACGGCGACCTCGGCGACGCCTTCTTCGCCTGGGCCGGGAACGAGAACCTCGAGGAGCGGATCGACGGCGTCGAGCGAATCGATCCGGTCGTGCTCGACGAGCTGAGGAGGCAGACGTGAGCGGCCGCGTCGCCAGGATCGACGAGCTCGAGCTCTACCCGATCGAGGGCCAGGACGGGCTCACGTGGCGACCGGTCCGGCGCCACTTCGACATCCGTGCGTTCGGCGTCAACGCGTACACGGCCGAGGAGGCCGGGCAGCGCGTGGTCGAGGAGCACCGCGAGGACAGCGGCCACGAGGAGCTGTACGTCGTCGTCAGCGGCCGCGCCCGCTTCGTGCTGGACGGCGAGCCGCACGACGCGCCGGCCGGGACGCTCGTCCACTGCCCGTCCGGAACGCTGCGCGAGGCGTTCGCCGAGGAGCCGCGCACGACGGTGCTCGGGATCGGCGCGAAGCCGGGCGAGATCTTCCAGCCGTCGGGCTGGGAGTGGACGTTCGCCGGCATGTCGCTGCTCAACCAGGGGCAGGAGGAGGCCGCGCGGCGCGAGTTCGAGGCCGGCATCGAGGCGTACCCGGACGCGTGGCAGGGCTACTACAACCTGGCCTGCGCCGAGGCGCGGCTCGGCAACCGCGAGGCCGCGCTGGAGAACCTCGCGCGAGCGGCCGAGGTCAACCAGGAGGTCGTCGCCAGGTACGCGCCCGACGATTCCGACTTCGCGTCGATCAAGGACGACCCCGCGTTCCTAGCGCTGACCGGGCAGGCGGACTCCGGCCGCGGTGGCCAGACGCCGTAGGCGTGGCAGCGGGTCGGCCTCCGGCCGCGCGACCAGCAGCACCGCGCCGTAGCCGGGCTCCGCGACGAGCGCGTCCACGAGCAGCTGCAGCCCGAGCGCGAGCGCGAACGCCTTGTGCGCCTGCTCGCCGCCGAACGGCACCAGCTCGTCCTCCGCCGCCTCGCCCGCGAGCACGGCGCCGTAGGTGACCCGGCCCATCGAGACGTCGGTGACGAGCGGCTCGCCCTCCGAGGACGGGATCGCGATCGCGAGCGGGTTCGTGCCTGCGAGCTTCGGGCCGCCGTCCGGATGGCCGAGCCGCGGCGGCGAGGTCGCCGTCAAGGCCGCGACGAGGCCGCCCTCGGCGAGCTTCCGTAGCCAGTAGCCGAGCATCCCGGTCGGGAAGCACCGCTGCGCGACGACCACGCGTGCGTGCGCGGGCGGCTCCGCGAGCTGCGCCTCGACGACGGCGGCCAGGGTCAGGTACCCGAGCGCGCCGTTCCCGTCCCAGCGCTCGTAGCCCGGCTCGTGCACGACGCGCCGCGGCCGGGCCGACGGGTCGAGCTCGAACGGCCGCGTCGCGAGCCACTCGACGCGCGAGAAGCCGTGCCCCGTCTTGCCCCGCCGCTCGGCGTCGGCGAAGTGCCCCGTCAGCGTCCGCGCCTCGGGTCGCTCGAACCCGAGCCCGCGGAGCGTCTCGAATGCCTCGCGTTCGTCCACCTTCACGAAATCCTTACGGAGCGGCACAGCTTTCTGCAGGCCGGCAGCGTCTTAGTCTCTGGTTTCAGCGGGGGCCTCGTTACGAAGCCCCGGGGTCCGCTGGAGCACCTGGAGGGCGCCGTCTGGCGCCCTTCGGCGTTGGCGGCTATAACGGCTACGTGAAAGGGGTCGCAGCGCTCGCCGTCGCGCTCGGCGCCGTCTTCGTGACGACCGCCGCCGCCGCGCCCAGGCCGCACGTGGAACGGGCGCAGACGGGAACGGTCCAGGCCGTCTTCACGTACGCCTGGGATCCGGCGCGGTTCCGCTTCTCGCGGCAGCACATCGCGATCAGCCGCGACGGCGCGCAGCAGTTCTCGGCGTTCCTGCGCAAGCCGCCGGGAAACGGCGTGAACGCGCAGCCGGCGGGCTTCTTCTCGCACAAGCGGTCGGTCTCGCTCACCGACCTCGACGGCGACGGCGAGCCCGAGGTCGTGCTCGACCTCTACTGGGGCGGCGCCCACTGCTGCTGGTACTCGCAGATCTACCGCTACGACGCGACCTCGCAGCACTACCGGCCGCTCGTCCACGTCTGGGGCGACGTCGGTTACGTGCTGGCCGACCTCGACCACGACGGCCGGCAGGAGCTCGTCACGCGCGACGACCGCTTCTCGTACGCGTTCGCCGACTTCGCCGACTCGCGCTGGCCGGTGCGGATCCTCGCCTACCGCGCGGGCAAGCTGATCGTCGTGACGAAGTCGTACCCGGCCGAGATCAAGCGCGACTCCGGCGCGCTCTGGCACGAGGCGATGGCACGCGGACGGCGCAAGTCGACCAACCAGGGGATCATGGCGGCCTGGGCCGCCGACCAGTGCATGCTCGGCCGCTGCACGGTCGCGTTCCAGTCGATCGCCGCGCTGTCGAAGACGGGGCGCGTGCACGGCGACCTGAAGCCGGCGGCGTACGAGCGCAAGCTCCGCGCGTTCCTGAAGCGGACGCAGTATCTCTAGGACAGCACCGGCAGGGACTTCACGATCCCGACGCCCTGCTCGCGCTTCGTGCCCGCGATCGCCTCGGCCAGCGCGGTGATCGCCCGTGCCGGCTCGGAGTCCGGCTCGCGCTCGATGATCGGCACGCCCTCGTCGCCGGCCTCGCGCAACCGCGCGTCGAGCGGGACGGTGCCGAGGAGCGGCACCTCGAGCTCGTCCGCGAGCCGCTGACCGCCGCCGTTCCCGAAGGCGTCGCCGCTCATGTTCTCGACCACCCCGAGCAGGCGCATGTTCGTCTTCCGCGCCATCAGCGCGGCCCGAGCGGCGACCTCCTGCGCGAGCGGCTGCGGCGTCGTCACGATCACCGCCTCCGCGCGGGGCAGCAGCTGGCCGAGCGAGATCGAGACGTCGCCGGTGCCGGGCGGCATGTCGACGACGAGCGTGTCGAGCTCGCCCCAGTGCACGTCGGTGAGGAACTGCTCGAGCGCCCGATGCAGCATCGGCCCGCGCCACATGACCGGCTCGTTGTCCTCGAGGAAGAAGCCGATCGACATCAGCTTCAGCTCGCCGCGGACCGGCGGGACGATCATCCGGTCGACCGCGACCGGCTTCTGCCGGATGCCGAGCAGGTGCGGGATCGAGTGCCCGTAGACGTCGGCGTCGAGGACGCCGGTGCGCTGGCCGAGCCGGTCGAACGCGGCCGCGAGGTTCGCGCTGAGGGTCGACTTGCCGACCCCGCCCTTGCCGCTCGCCACCGCGATCACGCGGGTCGAGCGGTCGAGCTGGATGCCCTTCGTGCGCTCCGTGACCGCGCCGCGCAGCCGTGCCGTCAGCGCGCTCCGCTCCTCCGGCGTCATCACGCCGAACTCGAGCGAGACGCCCTGCACGCCGTCGACCGGCGCCAGCGCCTGCGCGACCTGCTGCTCGAAGCTCGAGCGCAGCGGGCAGCCGGCGACCGTGAGCGCGATCCCGACGGTGACGGCGCCGCCGTCGACGCGGACGTCGCGCACCATGTCGAGCTCGACCACGTTGCGCTTCAGCTCGGGGTCGATTACCTGCTCGAGCGCCTTCAGGATCGCTTCGCGCGAGGGTTCCATCTCAGCCGCACCGTAGCGAAGATGCGCTCAGTGACCTGGCTGGGACTCGTGCGCAGGAACCTGCTTCGGCGGCCGGTGCGGACGGCGCTGACGGCCGCCGGCGTCTCGCTCGGCGTCGGGCTGATCGTCGCGCTCCTCTCGATCTCGTACGGCGCCAGGCAGACGGCGGCGTCGCTGATCCACATCGGCCGTGCCGACTTCGGGGTCTTCCAGGCGGGCACGTCCGACCTGACGCAGTCGCTGCTGCCGCTGAGCCTCGCTCAGCAGGTCGCCGCGGAGCCCGGTGTCGCGGCGGTCGCGCCGATCTTCCTGTTCGACACGAAGCAGCTGCTCGTGTTCGGCTACGCGCACGGGTCGTTCCCCGCGCAACGCATGGTCGTCGTGTCGGGATCGCGGGCGACCGGCGACGAGGCACTGGTCGGGAGCGGCGCCGCGGGGCGGCTCGGTCTGCGGGCAGGCGGCGGCCTGCGACTCGGGAAGCGGTCGTTCCGCGTCGCGGGCGTCTTCCACACGGGGAACGCGTTCGTCGACAACGGCGCCGTGCTCCCGCTCGCAGCCGTGCAGCGGCTCGCGGGGAGGCCGCACGAGGTGACCACGTTCGGCATCACCGTCGAGCCGCGCGCGAGGCCGAAGCAGGTGGCGGCGCGAATCGAGCGTGACTTCCCGAACACGCTCGCGGTGACCGAGCCGGGGCAGGCGGTGAAGATCGACACGAGCTCGCGCCTGATCTTCACGACGGGCTGGATCGTGTCGCTGCTCGCGCTGATCGTCGGCGGGATCGCCGTCACCAACACGATGGCGATGTCGGTGTTCGAGCGCGTGCGGGAGATCGGCATCCTCCGCGCAGTCGGCTGGCCCGCGCGGCGGATCGCGGCGCTGCTCGTCTGCGAGGCGCTCGCGATCTGCCTGCTCGCGCTGGCGGTCGGCCTCGCCCTCGGCTACGCGGCCGCGGAGCTGTTCACCTCGAGCGGCGATGCGGCGACGCTGCTGCAGCCAGACTTCACGGCCGGCGTCTTCGCGTGGGGACTCGCCTTCGCGCTCGGCGTCGGGGTGATCGGCGCCGTCTACCCGACGTGGCGGGCGACGCGCCTAACGCCGATCGACGCGCTCCGGCGCGAGTAGCCGGCCGTCGCGCAGCTCGAGCACGCGGTCGGCGCGCTCGGCCACGCCCGGGTCGTTGGTGACGAGCAGGATCGTCATCCCGCGCGCCTCGCGCTGGTGCTGCAGCAGCGCGACGATCTGGTCGCCCGTCTCGGAGTCGAGCGCGCCCGTCGGCTCGTCTGCGAGCAGGAGCCGTGGGCCGTTCGCGAGAGCGCGCGCGATGGCCACGCGCTGGCGCTCACCGCCGGACAGGGTCGGCGGGTAGGCCCGCGCGCGGGCGGCCAGCCCGACCTCCGCCAGCAGCTCCGCCGAGCGCGCCTCACGCTCGCCCCGGCGCAGCCCGCGCCCGAGCATCGCCACCTGCACGTTCTCCGCGGCCGAGAGCACCGGGATCAGGTTGTGGAACTGGAAGACGAACCCGACCGTCGCGGCGCGGTACTCCGTCGCGTCGACACCGTCCAGCCCGCGTCCGTCGACCTCGATCCGCCCCCCGTCCGGCCGGTCGAGCGCCCCCACGAGGTTGAGCAGCGTGCTCTTGCCCGAGCCCGACGGCCCTGTGAGCGCCACGAGCTCGCCGGGCTCCACGCGCAGCGAGACGTCCTCGAGCGCGCGCAGGCGCCCGCCCTCGAACGCCTTCACGACGTGGTCGACCACGACCGCGGCGCCGCTCATCGCACCGTGATCGCATAGGTCGCGCTGCCGCTGCGGCCGTCGGAGGTGGCGATCGCCTGGAGCTCGAGCGCCTGGCCGCGCGCCCGCGCCGGGAAGGGCGGGTTCCCCGGCGCGCCGAAGGTCTCGCTCCAGACGCCGTTCGCGACGCGGTGCCGGCCGACCTGTCCGACCGGCACGCCCGCGAAGAGGAACTGCAGGTGGATGCTCGCCGGCACCGGCTTACCGGCCGCGTCGGTCACGCGGACGGAGTAGTGCCAGCGCTTGCCGACGACCGGGTGGTGCGATTGCCCCTCGATCACGACGTGGAGCTTCGGCGGTGCCGCGGCGGTCGTCTGCGTCGAGGTCGTCTTGCCGTGCCCGCCGCAACCGGCGAGGGCGGCGACGAAGACGACCGCGAGCAGAGGCCGCATAGCGACGATGGTAGAGCGCCCGCGGATCAGCGGGGGAGCGTGAGCGCCGGCAGCACCGATCACGCCCTGCCCGCGGACAGCCGCTGCTCGAGGCCGCTCACCAGCAGCTCGAGGCCGGACTCGAGGATCTCGTCCCAGCTGAGCGTCGCCGCGTGCGGCGCGACCTCACGGAAGCGCGGGAACGTCGCCGGGTCGAGCGCCTTCTCGCCGTAACGCCAGCCGGCGTGCAGGTCGGCGTCGGTGGAGTCGCCGCGGCCGAGGAGCGCGGCGTCGATCAGGACGACGATGCTCTGGTACGCGACCGCCGCTCCGCGCTCGTCGAAGCCGGCGCTGCGGAGAGCGTCGAGCAGCTCCTCGGTCAGCAGCGGCACGGCGTTCGTCCGGACGCCGCGGCGGTACACGAGCGGGAACGCCCGGGGGTGCCTCGCCTGCATCTCGGCCCACGCCAGCGCTCCACGGCGAATCCGCTCCTGCCACGGCAGCGCGCGGTCGAACTCGGTATCGAGCGCGTCGAGGATGCGGGTGCCGACGGCGTCGAGCAGGTCGCTCTTGCTGCGGAAGTACGTGTACAGCGCCATGCCTTCGATGCCGAGCCTGCGGCCGAGCGCGCGCATCGTCAGCGAGTCGAGACCCTCGGCGTCGATCAGCGCAAGCGCTTCGTCCGTGACCTGCTCCTCGCTGACGCGTCTCGTCCGAGCCATTCTTTACAGCGTAAAGATACGTTGCTAGGGTGACGGCGTGATCGCAGTCGCCGTTGCGTCGTTCGCACTCGCCGCGCCGCCGCCGCGCATCTCGCTCGACCCCGTTCAGGATTCCCCCGTCGTCGTCCACCTTGCGTCGCGACGACACACGCGACGACTCCTCTGCTCCGTCGACGGCCGGCGCGCGCGCAGCTGCGGCCACACGACTCGGCTACGGCTGATGCCGGGCCGGCACACGATTGCGGCGTGGGCGCTGATGCGCGGCGGCGGTGCCAGCCGGAAGGCGCGCGCCGCGGTCGTGGTGGCGCGGCCCGAGCCGAACGCAGTCGACGTGGGCGGCGAGCCGGTCGGCGTCGCCGCCGCCGCGACCGCCATCTGGGTCTCCGACGGCTCCGGCGGCAACGCGGTCCGCGTCGACGCCGACACGCGACAGGTGACGGCCAGGGTCGCCGTCGGCGGCCAGCTGGGCGGCATCGCGGCGACCGGCTCGGCGGTCTGGGTGTCGGTCTTCGACGGCGGACAGGTGGTGCGGATCGACCCGGCCACGAACACGGTCGTCGCGCGGATCGCCGTCGGCGGACAGCCGACCTCGATCGCCGTCGACGCGGCCGGCCAGGTCTGGGTGGGGAACCTCGACGGCAGCGTGAAACGGATCGACCCGGCCACGAACCTCGTCGGCGCGACGGTGCGACTGCCGTCGGGCGCGTCGACGCTGCTGCCGCTCGGGAACCTGATCTGGATCGGGCTGCAGGGCGGGTCGCTCGTCTCGCTCGACCCGGCGACCGCGGCGCTCGCCGGCTCCGCCGTCGACGTCGCGCCGGACGTCGACGCGCTCGTCGAGACGCCGGACGGCCTCTGGGCGTCGACGTTCGGCGGGACCGCCGCCCTCGTCGACGTCGGCGCCCGGCGGGTCGTGCGGCGCGTCCGGCTCCCGGGCCACGGGAGCGGCATCGCCTACGCCGGCGGCCGGGTCTGGGTCACGGTCTACAACGCTCGCTACGTCCTCGCGCTCGACCCGAGAACCGGCGTCTTCCTGGCGGCCGTCCACGCCGGGCTGCAGCCGAGGGACTCGGTGGTCGTCGGATCCACGCTCTGGGTGTGCGACCAGCTCGACGGCGCGCTCGTGCCGGTCACTCCCTGACCCGGTAGGGCTCGACGCCGAGCAAGCGCTGCAAGGCGGCCGCGTTCCGCGGCGCGAAGCCGAGCCAGTCGTTGTTGAAGTACGCGTGGACGTCGGCCTCACGCGCGAACGCCCGGATCCGGCGCGCCCACTCCGCCAGCTCGCTCGGCGAGTAGTTCCCGCCCCGGCCACGCGTGCCGCTGTGAAAGCGGATGAACGTCCAGTCGGTCGTCAGCTCGTGCGCCTGGAACGGCCGGCGCGGATCGTCGCCGATCACGAGCGCGGCCCCGTGGCGGCGCAGCAGCTCGTAGACCGGCTCGGCGAACCACGTCTCGTGCCGGAACTCGAAGCAGTGCCGGCCCGGCGGCAGCTGCTCGAGCGCCGCCGCCAGCCGCTCGTCGTCGCGCCGGAAGTCGGGCGGGAGCTGCCACAGCAGCGGGCCGAACTTCGGCGAGCCGAGGAACGGGCGGATCCGCTCGTAGAAGACCGCGATGCTCGGCCCGAGGTCGCGGAGCCGCTTGATGTGCGTCGCGTAGCGGCTCATCTTCACGGCGAAGAGGAAGCCCGGCGGGCTCTCGCGCACCCAGTTCGCGACGGCGCTCGTACGCGGCAGCCGGTAGAAGGTCGAGTTGATCTCGACGGTGTCGAAGCGGCCGGCGTAGAAGTCGAGCCAGCGCCGCGGCGGCAGGCGCGGCGGGTAGAAGACGCCGTTGCGCCAGTGCTCGTAGTTCCAGCCCGAGCAGCCGATGCGGATCTCGCTCACCGCAGCGCGGCGAAGAGCCGTTCGCACACCGCGGGCGTCGCTGCGGCGACGACGCGGGATCGGCCCTCGATGTCCAGCGGCGCGCGCGCGAACGGCGGCGCCTCCGGCAGCTCGATCGCGAGCCCTTGCTCGCGCACCAGCAGCTGCGCGGCGGCGATGTCGACCGCCCGCGCCGGCTTGAGCGAGCAGACCGCGTCGACGCGGCCCGCGGCGAGGTGGCAGAGCGAGAGCGCGAGCGAGCCCATCACCCGCAGGCGGTAGGCGAGGCCGACCATCGCCGCCGCCTTCTCGGCGATGCTCGAGGTGAGCGTCGCCTCGAACGAGAGGATCTCGATCGTCTCCTTGGGCCGCGTTCCGTCGAGCGGCGCGCCGTTCAGCCGCGCGCCCTGGCCACGCTCGGCGACCCACTCCTCGCCGCTGCCGAAGTCGTAGACGTACGCGAAGACGACGTCCTCCATCGTCGCGCCTTCGGCGACCGCGATCGAGACGGCGAAGAACGGGATCTCGCGCTTGGCGTTCAGCGAGCCGTCGATCGGGTCGACGACGACCCTCGTCGGACCGTCGCCGAGCACGCCGGCCTCCTCCGAGACGATGGTCGTCCCCTCGAGCTCGCGAAGGCGCGCGAGGATCACGCGCTCGGCGCCCGCGTCGACGGCGGTGGTCTCGTCGCCCCCTTCGCCCTCGCCGACCACGGGCTCGCGCTCGGCGCGCGTCGGCAGCTCGGCGAGCACGCCGCGCACGTCCTCGACCGCCTCGCGGCAGACGCCGAGCCAGTCCGTCACGCCAGCGGCAGGAACAGGAGCCCCGAGACGAGCTTCGGGAAGAAATAGGTGCTCTTCTGCGGCATCGTCTCGCCGCGCTGCGCGACGGCGAAGACGTCCTCGATCCGCGTCGGGCGCATCAGCACCGCGACCTCGGCCCGGCCCTCGTCCACGGCCTGCACCGCCGCGTCCCAGTCGGAGGTGTAGCTGATCCCTTCGTGGCCGAGCCGGTCGACGAGCTGCACGTCGAGCTCGTTCCCGTCGACGCTCAGGTCGAAGCCGCCGTCGCGGTAGAGGAGCGCGGCCGCACGGTCGGACGGAACGCCCGCGAGCGCCGTACGCGCGGCCTCGGCGTCGGCCAGGCGCTCCTCGGTCGGCAGCCGCTCCGCCGGCTCGCGGGCGAAGACACGATGGGTCGGGAAGATCATCAGTCCCGGGTCGTCGAGGCTGACGAGCACCGCGAGCACCTGCGCGTGCTCGCCGTACGCGAGCGTCGTCTCGTAGCGGTGGTGGCCGTCGGCGATCAGCAGCTGCAGCCCCGCGAAGGCGTCCGTTACGCCGTCGGGCGGCAACCGCCACAGGCGGGCGGCCTCGACCGCGACGTCCGGCGAGCGCTCGGGCCGGCGCGCGGGCGGTGCCCCCTCGTAGAGGAAGAAGAGCGGCTCGAGCTGCGCCTGCACCGCGCGCAGCAGGCGCAGGCGACCCTCCTTCGGCCCGCGATGCGTCCGCTCGTGCGGTAGCACGACGCGGCGCTCGTACGGCTCGGCCCTCAGTGCGGCGACCAGCCCCTCGCGCGTCCGGGCGACGCCGTCCGGGCCGACGTAGTCCTGCGAGAGCCACCAGTACCCGGGCTCGGGCTCGTCCCCGAGCGTCCCGTCCTCGCGCCAGGCGCGCCAGATGCAGCCGGCGTCGGCCTCGTCGTCCGGCAGGGTCAGGTGGACGACGTTGTGCTCGTTCCGAGCCGCGAGCTCCGCGCGCTCGTCGGGCGAGATGACGTCGTAAGGAGGCGCGACGAGCGTCTCCAACGGGCCGGCGCGGTCGCCGTACCGGACGGCGCGAAACGGCTTCACCTCGGCCACGGGAGCCGAGCGTACCAGCCGCGCTCGGGCCTAGACTCGCGCCGTGAGCGCGATCGCATCACTGGCCGAGGATCGGGTCGTGGAAGGCGTCTACGCGGTCGCCAGGAAGGAGCGCCGGCGGACGCGCGGCGGCTCGCCGTACCTCGCGCTCGAGCTCGTCGACCCGAGCGGCCGGATCGAGGCCCGCGTCTGGTCGGACGTCGAGCTGCTCGACTCGCGCTTCGGCGAGGGCGACGCGGTGCGCGTGCTCGGCCGGGTGGAGAAGTTCCGCGACCGACTCCAGCTGGAGGTACGCGCGCTGGAGGCGGCGACGGAGGCGGATCCGGCGTCGTTCGCGCCGGCGCTGCGCCGCGACGCGGCGGAGCTGGACGGCTTCCTGGAGTTCCTGGCGGCCGAGATCGCGCACCCGGGCTTGCGGGCCACGGTCGGGCGGTTCGTGGCCGACGAGCCGCTGCGCGCGGCGCTCCGAGGGCTGCCGGCGGCGGAGACGCACCACGCGTACGCGGGCGGCCTCCTCGAGCACACGGTCGGCGTGGCGACGCTCTGCCGGGAGGCGGCGCAGCTGCACCCGCGCCTGCGCGCCGATCTCGTGCTGGCGGCGGCGCTGCTGCACGACCTCGGCCGGACGCGGGAGCTCGAGCGCGGGCCGACGTTCCGCCAAACCGAGGAGGGTCGCCTGCTCGGGCACGTCCACCTCGGGCTGCGGCTCGTCGAGGACCGGGCGGAGGCGCTCGACGCGGCGGCGCGCGCCGAGCTGCTGCACGCGATCGCCGTGCACCACGACGCCCGCGGCGCGCGGACTGCCGAGGCCTCGGTGCTGTACCACGCGAACCAGCTCGACGCTGCCGCTGCGACGCGGCCGGTCGAGTAGCCGCTATCAGCGCTTCGGTCGAACGGTGATGCCGATCGAGCTGCTCGTCGTCACTGCGCCCGCGTTGTCCGTCGCCCTCGCCGTCAGGACGTGCGTCCCCTGTGGGACGTTCCTCCACGTGAACGAGTACGGCGCGCTGGTGTCCTGGCCCAGAACGGTCGCGCCGTCACGGAACTCCACCTTCGTGACGGTCCCGTCGGCGTCGCTCGCGGTCGCCGTGATGGTGATGGTCGGCTTCCACGCGAAGATGGCGCCGTCCGCGGGCGAGGTGATGCTCACGGCCGGTGCGGCGTTGGCGCTCCCAACGGTGATCGTCGACGCGGTACTCTGGGTCACGCCGCCCAGGTCGTCCGTCGCCCGCGCCGTGAGGGAGTAGGTGCCGGCGCCGACGCCACTCCAGGTGAAGGTGTAGGGGGCGGTCGTGTCCTCGCCGAGCTTCGTCTGGCCGTTGAAGAACTCGACCTTCGTGATGCTGCCGTCGGTGTCCGACGCGTTCGCGGCCAGATCCACGCTCGCGGGCGCGGTGAAGGTCGCGCCGTTCGCGGGCTGGGTGAGCGCGACCGACGGCAGGGAGTTCCCCTGGAGAGTGACCATCCGCGCGACCGAGGGAACGCCGTTCCCGTCGGTGATGAAGAGCATGTAGAAACCCGGCGGCGCAATGTTGGCGTCGGCCGGAGCGGTGGCGGTGAGGCTCGTCGCACCTGCCGTGAACGCGAGCGGGATGTACCGCTGCTCCATGTTGTTCGAGTGCGTGACCGCGCCGAGCCGCACGAGCGCGACCTTGCTGATCGACCCGGGATTCCCCGTCGCGACGTTCATCGCCGCGCCGTAGAACGTGGTGGCAGGCGCGGAGTCGATCGTCGGCCGCGGAGCCGGCGTGCCGTCGGCTTGGAACAGGTAGGGCGGCGAGAAGATCTGCGCGTTCTTGGCGAGGTACCCCACCTGGTCGCAGGTGCCGCAGATTCCGCCGCCGGACGAGAGCACGCGCCCGTCGGGCAGCAGCAGCGCGGTCGAGTGGTACTGGCGCGTCACCGACTCCGAGGCGAGCGTCCGCCACTGACCCGTCGCCGGGTTCCACTGCTCCGCCGCGTAGACGCCGGCGTTGAGATCGACGAGCGACGCCCCCGAGGAGTTGCCTCCGGTCGCGAGGACGCTCCCGTCGGCGAGCACGGTCAGGTTGAACTGACGCCGTCCGAAGGCCATCGGCGCCGTCGTCGTCACCTGCGGGGTGGCGCCGGTGATGTCGACCACCCGTGCGTCCTTCGTCGAGGGGCCACCGCCGGCGACGAGCATCTTGCCGACGTCGTACAGCGCATGACTACCGTAGTCCCGATTGATCGCGTCGCGCTGTCCGAACGCCTGCCACGCACCCGTGCCGGACGTGTCCAGCGCACGCAGCGTCTGGTCGGGGCCCGAGTAGAAGGCACGGCCGTTCGGAGCCACGTCGATCCACGGGTACAACGGCAGGCTGAGCACCGCGCTCGTGAGCGCGCGCAGGCTTCCCGAGACCGTTCGCACTTCAGGCGTGTCGACCCGACCCGACGTGATCAGCATCTCGCCGTTGCTGAGCGGCGTCACCGTCGGGTACCAGCGCCCGCCCAGCATGTTCGGACCAAGGCTCCACAGGTTCGTGACGGGATCGAAGATGTGGGTCTGGACGATCCCGTTGAGCTGCTGATCCTTGTTCCCGCCGGCCATGAACATCCTGCCGTCGGGGAGGTGCGCGAGGCCGCTGCAGAAGATGTTGAAGCCCGTGTCGACGTCGACCGGGGTCTGCGTGCCTGTCGCCGGGTCCCATAGCGTCGCACGCGTGTGATCCTGCACCGGGTACGTCTCGGTCGCGTTGTCGCCGATCGAGTCGTAGGCCAGCACCTTGCCGTTCGGGAGGAGCGCGACGTGCACCCCGACGACCGGCCAGGCGACGACCGGGCCCCACTCGCCGACGTCCTGCGGCCCGGTACCCAGCGCAGCGGCTGCCGCCTTCGCGGCCCGCCTGCTCACCGCGAGGGTGTGGGCGTCGAGCGCGTGCTCCTGCGTAGGCGTAAGTGTGACCGCGTCCTCTGCGGCGTGGCCAACTGCGGTGCTGACACGGTCATGTGCTCCGGCGCCCGGCGCCACGAGCGCGCTCGCAGCCACGAACAACACCAGCGTCACGCAAAGTCGACATACCACGGCCTGCCTCCCTCTCCGCAGAATCGCCCAACGGTAAGTCGCGCAGCCGCTCGTGCCTACTGGCTCAAGGTCGAGGATCCCTACACGTTGAAGCGCACGGTGAGGACGTCGCCGTCCTGCACCTCGTACGTCTTCCCCTCCAGGCGCTGCTTGCCACGGCGCGCCACCTCGGCGTAGCTCCCCGCTTCGACCAGGTCGTCCCACCGCACGACCTCGGCCCGGATGAACCCGCGCGCGATGTCGGTGTGGATCGTGGCCGCCGCCTCGAGCGCCGTCTGTCCCTGCCGCAGCGTCCAGCCCCGCGCCTCCTTCTCGCCGGCCGTGAAGAACGTGATCAGCCCGAGCGCCTCGAACAGCCGGCGCACGACCTCGTCCAGCGCGGGCGGGCCGTCGCGGAACGCCGCCGCCTCCTCGTCCGGCAGCTCCGCCAGCTCGGCTTCGAGCTTCAGGTCGATCCCGCCGGGCCCGTTCACGACCGGCACGACCGGCTTCGTGGTCAGCGGCTCCAGCTCCGGCGGGAGCTCGCCCTCCCACTCCCGCAGCGACCGGCCCGCGTCGAGCCAGGCCAGCACCCGCTCGAGCTCGGCGACCTCGGCGCGCAGCTTCGGGTCGCCCGACTTCGCCTGCTTCGTGACCCGCTCCAGCCGCCGCTCCACGTGGTCGCGGTCGGCGACGAGCAGCTCCAGGTCGAGCCGCTGGAGGTCGCCGTCGGGATCGGCGCCGGCCGAGAAGCCATCGGCGACGGCGAGCAGCGCGTCGACCTGGCGCAGGTTCCCGAGCAGCTGCGGCCCCGTGCCCGGAACGTCCACCACGCGCGCCGCCGCCGGGGTCACCTTCGTCGCCGACACCACGGCCGCCAGCTGCTCCAGCCGCCCGTCGGCGATCGGCGCCATCCCGACGTGCTCCTTGCCGAAGTCGGGCCCGACCCCTGCGCGCGTGAGCACGTTGAAGAGCGAGGTCTTCCCGGCCGCGGGGAGGCCGACGATGCCTGCTTCTAGCACGCGCCTAGTCTTGCGCGAGCTGCTTCTGCAGCGAGGCGAGAGCGCGATGCTGGAGCGACTTCACGGCGCCCTCCGACTTGTCGAGGATCGTCCCGGCCTCGCCGTTCGAGAAGTTGAACAGGAACTTCAG
>DASSMZ010000142.1:0-2163 GCA_035688325.1 Gaiellaceae bacterium | reverse complement strand
TGCCGGCCCGGCCGAGCCGTTCACGCCGCGGCTGCCTTCCGGGCCCTGGACGTTCCAGGCGAGCCGCGACTCGCCCCTCTTGCACGACCTCGCGGCCGTGACGACCCGGACGACGCCGGTCTTCTTCTTCACGCACGCGTTGATGACCGCGTTCGTCGCGTGGCGGGAAGCGGGCTGCGCGGCCAGCGCGACGCCGGTGACGAGTGCCAGCGGCAGCGCGACCAGCGCGACGCGTCGTGCAATGAGGCGCATGAGATCTCCTCTCGATCGGTTTCGCCCCACGGATACCGGGCCGCCGCCCGGGTTTCGCCCGGCCGTGCGCGTTCCGGCACGGAGTTGTCACGAACGCTTGCCACCTCCCCCGCGCCTAGGCAACGGCAGCGGCGCGTCCTAGGCTTGACCCGTGGACGAGCACGTCCTGCTCGTGGAGGACGACGCCTCCATCCGCGAGGTGGCGACGCTCGGGCTCGAGCAGGCCGGCCTCCGCGTGACCGCGATCGGCGACGGGCGCGAGGGCCTGGCGCGCTTTCGCGAGGGCGGCGTCGACCTCGTCCTGCTCGACGTGATGCTGCCCTCGCTCGACGGCTTCGAGGTCTGCCGGGAGATCCGCCGGGAGAGCGGCACGCCGATCGTCATGCTCACCGCCAGGAGCGAGCTGCACGACGTCGTGGTCGGGCTCGAGCTCGGGGCGGACGACTACGTCACCAAGCCGTTCGAGCTCCCCGAGCTGGTCGCGCGCATCAAGGCCGTCCTGCGGCGTGCCGGCGCCGGTGCCGACGGCGGCGCGACCATCAACGCGGGCGGCCTCGAGATCGACCCGGCGGGATTCAGGGTCACGAAGGCGGGTGAGGAGCTGAGCCTCACGGCGACCGAGTTCCGGCTCCTGCACGAGCTCGCGCGCCGGCCCAAGCAGGTCTTCACGCGCGACCTCCTGCTCGAGCTCGTCTGGAACTACGACTACCTCGGCGACTCGCGGCTCGTCGACGCCGCCGTCCAGCGGCTGCGGGCGAAGGTCGAGGACGATCCGAAGCACCCGACGCTGATCAAGACGGTGCGCGCGGTCGGCTACCGCTTCGACGCGGGTTGATGCGGCGGCAGGGCATCGCCGCCGGAGGGTTCCGCCGGCGCCTGACGATCACCTTCGCGCTCGCGGTCGGGCTGTCGGCCGCTGCGCTCGGGACCGGCTCGTACTTCGTCGTCCGCCACAACCTGCTCGCCGACTCGGTCGACTCGAGCGTCACGCAGACGCGCCGGAACCTCGAGGTCGCGCGGGCCTTCCGCTCGACGGGCGCCAACGACCTCGTGCAGGCCTACCGGAGCCGGGGCGACTTCGAGACGGTCGCGATCCGCGACGGCCGCGTCTACCTCTCCGGCCCGCAGGTCACCCTCAACGCCGTGCCCGCCGGGCTTCGTGCGGTCGTCGCGCGCGGGGAGCTCGGCTACCAGCGGACGACGATCGCGGGGAAGCACTACCTCGTCACCGGCTCGCCGGCGGCCGCCGGCACGCGGCTGTACTTCTTCTTCTCGGAGGAGGGCCTCTGGCACGAGCTCACGCAGCTGCGCAACATCCTGCTCGGCGGCGTGGGGATCCTCGTCCTGCTCGCGGCGCTGGCGGGCGTCGTGCTCGCGCGTGGGACGCTGCGGCCGGTCGCCCGGGCCAGCGAGGCCGCGCACTCGCTCGCGGAAGGCCTGCTCGAGACGCGGCTGCCGGTCGAGGGCCGGGACGAGTTCGGCGCGTGGGCGCAGTCGTTCAACGAGATGGCGGCCGCGCTCGAGACCAAGATCGCGGCGCTCTCGGCGGCACAGGCGCGCGAGCGCCGGTTCACCTCGGACGTCGCGCACGAGCTGCGCACGCCGCTGACGGCGCTCGTCGGCGAGGCGTCGCTGCTCGCCGAGCACCTCGACCGGATGCCGCCCGAGTCCCGGCGGCCCGCGGAGCTCCTGATCGCGGACGTCGGACGCCTGCGCCGCCTGGTCGAGGAGCTGATGGAGATCTCGCGCTTCGACGCGGGCGTCGAGAGCGTCCACGTCGAGGAGGTCGAGCTCGCGGCGCTCGTCACCGGCACGGTCCGCGCCCGCGGCTGGGTCGGCCGCGTGCAGCTCGACGGGAACGGGCTGCGGCTGTCGACCGACCCGCGCCGCCTCGAGCGGATCGTCGCCAAC
>DASSMZ010000103.1:0-2657 GCA_035688325.1 Gaiellaceae bacterium | reverse complement strand
CGACCCCGAGCACCGCGTCGCCGGCTACGAGAACTTCTCCACCTTCCAGCCGACGTTCCTCTACGAGTTCGTCTACGACCTCGTCGGCGTCGGGATCCTGCTCTTCCTGGACAGGCGCTTCCGCTTCAAGCCGCCGGCCCTATTCGCGCTCTACGTCTCGTACTACACCGCCGGCCGCTTCGTGGAGGAGCTGATCCGGATCGACCCGGCGCACCACTTCGCGGGGCTGCGGCTGAACGCGTGGGTCTCGCTCGTCGTCTTCGTCTGCTCGACCGCGTTCTTCGTCTGGTGGCAGTTCCTGCGCGGCGGGGAGGCCGGCCCGCGGCGGCTGCATTTCCGGCGCGAGCGGCAGGAGCCCGACAAGCCGGCCATGGCGATCCCGCGCGGCCGCGTCCGGTAGCGCCGCTAGCGTGCCGCGCGTGATCGTGCGCGAGCTCGAGCTCGACCTCGACGCGTTCGAGGGCCCCTTCGACCTGCTGCTGACGCTCGTCTTGAAGGAGGAGCTCGACCTCGCCGAGGTCGACGTCGCCGGGATCGTCGTCACGTTCGTCGAGCGGCTCGCGGAGCGCGGCGAGCTCGACCTCGAGGCATGCGGCGAGTTCCTCGTGCTCGTCGCGGCGCTGCTCGAGCTGAAGGCGCGCGGGCTCTTCCCGGAGGAGGAGGCCGAGCTGTCCGAGCTCGAGCCCGAGGAGGCGGCCGAGGAGCTGGCGCGGCGCCTGGCCGAGTACCGGCGCGCGAAGGAGGCTGCCGCGTGGCTGGCCGAGCGGCTGGAGACCGAGCAGGATCGCTTCTTCCGCCTCGGCCCCGCACCGCTGGCGCCGAGGCCCGAGCGGCGTCTGGCGCCGCAGGACCCCGGGACGCTGGGCGCGGCGCTGCGCGCGCTCGCTGCCGAGCCGCCGCAGGTCTCGCTCGCCCACCTCGAGCTGCGCTTCCCGCCGGTGGCGCAGTTCCTCGAGCGCTTCCGGGCCGTGCTCGGCCGGCGCAGGGTCTTCGACCTCGACGCGGAAGTGGAGGGGATGTCGCGGATCGAGCAGGCCGTCGCCTTCCTCGCGCTCCTGGAGCTGCGGCGCGGGGGAGAGGTCGCGCTGGAGCAGGCCGCGCCGTTTGCTCCGATCCGCGTCCGGAAAGCCGCCGAGGAGAGGAGAGAGGAATGGACCGCCCGCTCCGCCTGATCACCGCCTCGCCGGTCGACCGTCTGGCCCGGACGATCGAGGCGCTGCTCGTCGTCGCGTCGCAGCCGCTGTCGGTGGAGGAGCTCGCCGAGGCGTGCAACGAGGATCGCGAGCGAATCGAGACCGCACTCGGCCTGCTCGCGGAGCGTCATGCCGAGGGCCGCAGCGGGATCGTGCTCGAGCACGTGGCGGGCGGCTGGGCGTTCCGCGCGTCGCGCGAGGCGGCCGAGGCGTGCGGGCGGCTGTTCGAGCGGCCGGTCGAGCGCGGGCTGTCGGCGGCGGCGCTGGAGACGCTCGCGATCGTCGCGTATCTGGGGCCGGTCAGCCGCCCGGAGATCGCGCGCATCCGCGGCGTGGCGGCCGACTCCGTCGTCGCGGGGCTCGTGGAGCGCGGCCTGATCGCCGAGGCCGGCCGCGAGGACGGCATCGGCGGCGCGATCCGCTACCGGGCGACGCCGTTGTTCGAGCGCGTCTTCGGCCTCGACTCGCTGTCGGCGCTGCCGCGGCTGGACGACCTCGGCGAGAGCAGGGATCAGATTCGCGAGCGGCTCGAGTCGGTCGCCGAGCGCCGGCCGGCCTAGAGCCGGCGGACGATCGCCTCCGCCTCGTCGCGCGTGAACGCGCGCAGCGTCTCGGTGTGCTCGGCTCCGTGTCGCTGGAGCTTCATCAGGATCTCGGCGGCCGTGTCGTCGTCGGGCGCCTCGAAGATCTCGACCACGTCGTAGCGCCCGAGCGTGACGTAGACGCCGACGAGCGTGCCGCCGGCCTCGCTGACGATCCGCTCGCCTTCCTCGACGCGCTCCCGCCAGGCGGGAAGCCCGGCGACGCCCTTCGACGTCCACCGCATCAGCGAGACGTAGTGCGGCACCGGCAGAACATACTCCGGCCGTGGAGATCCGCGGACAGATCGCGGTGGTGACCGGCGCCGCAGCGGGCATCGGCCGGGCGGTGGCGGAGGCGCTCGCGGCGGAGGGCGCCGCGGTCGTGGTGGCCGACGTCGACTCCGACGCCGGGCGCCGCGTCGCGCACGACCTGGGCGGTCGCTTCGTTCACGCGGACGTGCTCGTCGACGACGAGCTGCGCGCGCTGATCGCCGCCGCCGAGGGCCTCGGCATCCTCGTCAACAAGGCAGCCGGCGCTCGGGCGCCTCACTACCCGGATGCGCCGGTCACCCCGACTACGTCGACACCCCGTCGGTCAGGCGCAGCCTCGCCGCGATGAGCGCGGAGGAACGGGCCTCGGTGCCGGAGCTCGTGAGCGCGCAGGAGATCGCACGCCTCGTGCTCGACCTCATCCGCGACGAGAGCTCCGCCGGCCGCGTCGTCGTCAGGCCCGCGGGACGCGCGACCTTCACGCTTTGAGGTTGAACGCCTACCTCGCGCGAGCCGGAGTTGCTTCGAGGCGCAAGGCGGACGAGCTGATCAAGGCCGGCCGCGTGACCGTCAACGGCGCGCCGGGCCGGCTGAACACGTTCGTCCAGAGCCG
>DASSMZ010000099.1:0-2194 GCA_035688325.1 Gaiellaceae bacterium | reverse complement strand
CGCGGCTCGCCGGAGTGCAGGCCCATGCGCACCCGCACCTCGTTCCCGTCGGCCCACGGGTGCTCGGCGAGCGCGCGCTGGGCGTCGGCCGCCGCCGACGCCGCCTCGACCGCCGACGGGAACACCGCGAAGAAGCCGTCGCCCTCGGCGGCGGCGTGGATGGCGCCGTGCCGCGCGAACGCGTCGCCGAGCAGCCGCCGGTGCTCGGACAGGAGTCCCGCGTACGCGTCGCCCGTCCGTCGCAGCAGCCGCGTCGACCCTTCGATGTCGCTGAAGAGCAGCGTCACCGTCTCGCCAGCGGGTTCGGCCATGCACCCAGTATCTCGCCCGGCGCTACGCCGGTTTCCGCCGCTCGAGCCACGCGCGCGCCTCGGCGGCGGAACGCAGCCGGACGAACCGCGGGTCGCCGCCGAAGCGGCGCGGCCATTCCCGCCGCTGACGGAAATGCGTCCGCAGCATCCACCCGAAGAGCGACTGCGGGCCGCAGACGGCGTTCCACCAGGTCTCCTTGTTGCCGTTCCAGAGCTCGACGTCGTTGCGGATGCGGTGGCTCGTCCGGCGCCACAGCCGGCGCAGCTTGAGCCCGAGTGGGGGGTCGAGCCAGACGATCGTGTCCGCCTCGCCGAGCACGGTCTCGCCGAGCTTCGACTCGTAGTTGCCGTCGATCACCCAGCCGTCGGGCGCCGCCTCCATCGCCTCGCGCACGCGCGCGCGAAACTCGTCGTTCGTCGGCTCGGTCCAGTTCGGCCCGTGGTGGAGCGCGTCGAGCTCGACGAACGGCACGTCGAGCCGCCGCGCGAGCTCCCGCGCGAAGGTCGTCTTGCCGGAGCCCGACGTGCCCTTGACGTTGACGCGCCTCAACCGTCGAGCAGCTCGGCCGCGTTCGGCAGGAGCTCGCGGTCGGCGAGCGAGCGCACGAACTCGGCCCACCGCGGCTCCGACTCGAGTAATGGCCGGAACAACTCGCGCGCGTCGTCCAGCCGGCCGGCCGCCGTGGCTCCGAAGATCGCGGCCCAGCGCCGGTCGAGCTCCGGCAGAACCGCGAGGTCGTCCGCCGACGGCCCCGGCGGCCCGCGCATCGCCCGGTACGCGCCGCGCAGCCGCAGGAGCCGGCGCAGCTCGCCGAGCGGATCAGGATGGTCGTCCACCCGCAGGTCGACCTCGCGCTCCCACGGCTGCCCGTCGGCGCCGACGACCACGATCCCGCCGGCCTGCCGGCCGCGCCAGTCGCCGCCGGCGTCCTCGGCCGCGTCGAGCGCCGCCAGCAGCCGCTCCGCGAGCGGCCCGTCCGCACGCTCGAACGCCTCGGCCATCGACTCCCAGACGCGCTCGCTGTCGACCATGTTCGCCTGCGCGCCGAAGCCGTCGCCGACCGCGAAGCCCGCCGCCGGGATGCACGCCGCACCGACGTGGACGGCGACGCGCCCCTCGGCGTCGAGGATCGCGACCTGGCGGTACGCCGAGTCGTCGTCGGCGGCGACGAGCGCGGCGAGCGCCTGCTCGGGGCTCTTGCCCGCGCGCAGCAGGTCGAGGCCGAGCGGGCCGTACGCGGGGTCGGTGTACGACTGGGTCGCGACGACGCCGACACCGGGCGCGCCCCACGGCACGACCGCGCCCGTGTTGAACGCGCGCGACTGCACGGCGACGCCGAGCTCGCCCGTCTCCGGGTCGCGGGCGACGATCGAATACGTCATTCGCGCAGCGCCGCCGCGACGGCCGCGACGTTCTCGCGCCATATCTCCTCGGGCACCGGCGGCAGGACGTCGTCCCAGACCGCCGCGAAGCTGTCGCTCAGCTGGCGCATGCGCGCCGGGCGCGCCATGAACCACCAGTGCAGGTGCTCGCTGCCCTCGCCCCAGCGCCCGATGTGGACGCGGCCGATGTCCCCGACCGCGCGGACGGCGCGCTCGATCCGCTGCATGAGCGGCCCGAGCTCGGCGGCGAGCGCGGCCGGGAGCGTCTCGATGTCGTAGTGCGCCCTCGGCTCGAGGATCACCACGATCGGCAGCCCGGTCGGCCCGATCGGCGTCAGCTGCCAGTGCTCGTCCTCCCAGATCAGGTCGTCGGCGCTCTTGCCGCACGCGTGGCAGTCGACGCCGCCCTCGCCGTGGCGCGCCTTCTCGTCCGCTGCCGGCGGCCGTAACGCGCGAGGCCGGAGCGCGCCGTCGAACGGGAAGGTCTCCCACTCCTCGAC
>DASSMZ010000091.1:0-16496 GCA_035688325.1 Gaiellaceae bacterium | reverse complement strand
CACCACATGTTCGCGACCGGCATGTCGACGACGGCGCTCGTCTTCTTCGCCGGCGCGACCTCGATGGTGGTGATCCCGAGCACGATCCAGGTCTTCGCCTGGTGCATGTCGTTCGTGCTCGGCGTCGCGCGGTTCAAGACGCCGCTGCTCTTCATCGCCGGCTTCATCTTCATGTTCGTCACCGGCGGCCTGACCGGGATCATGTTCGTGGCGATCCCGTTCGACCAGCAGGTCACGGACACCTACTTCATCATCGCCCACTTCCACTACATCATCTTCGGGGCGGCCGTCTTCCCGATCTTCGGCGGGATGTACTACTGGTTCCCGAAGGTCACCGGAAAGCTGTACTTCGAGCGGCCGGGGCAGGTCAGCTTCTGGCTGATCTTCGCCGGCACGAACCTCCTCTTCTTCCCGATGCACATCGTCGGCCTGCTCGGGATGCCGCGTCGCGTCTACACGTACCCGGCCAACCTCGGCTGGACGACCTACAACGTGATCGAGACGATCGGCGGCTACCTGACGCTGGTCGGGATCCTCGTCCTGTTCGGCAACCTCGTCTGGAGCTACCTGCGTGCGCCGGCGGCCGGGCCCGACCCGTGGCACGGGCCGACGCTCGAGTGGACGACGAGCTCGCCGCCGCCGGAGTACGACTTCGGCGTCATCCCGAAGGTCTCGAGCGCGTACCCGAACTGGGACGCCGACGACCGCGAGGAGGACCGGCGCAAGCTGTCCGACGGCGTGCTCGTCCTCGACCAGGGCCACGAGCAGGTCGAGGTGACGCCCGTCGACGGCTGGCTGTCGCGCGTCGCGGAGATGCCGCACGAGTCGCCCTGGCCGGTGCTGCTCGCGCTCTGCCTCTCGCTCGTGTTCGTGATGCTGCTGCTCCAGCACTTCGCGATCGCCGGCCTGATGGCGCTCCTCTGCGCGCTGACCCTGCTCGGCTGGCACGGGAAGGAGCCGCAGGAAGTGTGAGCGGCTATGTCGCCTCGTCGGTCGAGCGCCCGTCGAAGCCGGCGGCGTGGTGGGGGATGGTGATCCTGATCGCGAGCGAGGCGACGCTCTTCGGCGCCTTCATCGGGACGTACTTCTACCTTCGCTTCCGCGCGCCGAAGTGGCCGCCCGACGGCATCCCGGAGCCGCGGGTAGTCGTCCCGCTGATCCTCCTCGCCGCGCTGCTCGCGAGCTCGTTCCCGATGCAGCTCGCCTCGAACGCCGCCCGCGCAGGGCGGCTCGGCGCGACCCGGCTCTTCGTCGTCGTGGCACTGGTCCTGCAGGCCGGGTACTTCGCCTACGAGGTGCACGACTTCTCCCACCAGCTGAAGACGTTCGACATCAGCCGCGACGCCTACAGCTCGATCTACTACGTCCTGCTCGGCGCCGACCACGCGCACGTTGCGCTCGGGATCCTGTTCAATCTCTGGCTGCTCTGGAAGCTGACGCGCGGCCTGACCACCTACCGCGTGCACGCGACCCAGGGGATCGCCTGGTACTGGCACGCGGTCAACGCGCTCACGCTGGTCGTGATCCTGACCCTGATCTCGGCGGCGATCGGATGAGGCGCCTCGAGGTCCTGCAGTGGACGGGGCTGCTGCTCGGCGCGGCGATGTGGGGGGCGGCCCACGTGATCGGCTTCGGCACGACTGAGGCGAGCTGCAACGCCGCGGCCCCGACCTTCGGCATCGACTTCCATCTCTGGGAGGGCCTGATCACCGGCCTGGCCGGCCTCGTCGCGATGTCGGCTGCGCTCGCCGCGACCGCGGTGCTCGTTCTGACCCGGGACGTGAGCTACGAGGACGATCCGCCGATCGGTCGGATCCGCTTCTTCGCGATCGCGGCGCTGATCGCGAACGTGCTCTTCGTCATGATCGTCGTCCTCTACCTCGTGGGCACGCTCGGCAACACGCCGTGCACGCAGGCATGAGGCGGCTGCTCGCGTTCGGGTTGGCGGCGCTCGTCCTCGCGCCGGCCGCCCACGCGCAGACCGGCGACGTCACGCGCGGCCGGCATCTGTACGGTCGGTACTGCATCGCCTGCCACGGCGCGAACGGCATGGGTGTGATCGGGGGCCGGGCCGAGGGTCAGAAGCGCGAAGGCCCGCCGCTCGTCGGCGTCGGCGCGCTCGCTGCCGATTTCTACCTGCGCACCGGGTACATGCCGCTGCGTCAGGTCGGCAAGCAGCCTCGCCGCAGCCGCGTGCTCTTGTCGGAGGCCGAGATACGTGCGCTCGTCGCCTACGTCGCGTCGCTCGGACACGGCCCGCCGGTGCCGAGGCCGCAGCCGGAGCGCGGCAGCCTTTCGGAGGGCCTGAAGCTCTTCACCGACCACTGCGCCGGCTGCCACCAGGTCGTGGCCCAGGGCGGCTTCCTGACCGGCGGCGTCGCGCCGCCGCTCGACCGGGCGACGCCCACGCAGATCGCGCAGGCGATCCGGATCGGTCCGTACCTGATGCCGCGGTTCTCGCCCCGCCAGATCACGCCGCGCCAGGTCGACTCGATCGTGCGCTACGTGCTGTACGCGAAGCACCCGGACGACCGCGGCGGCTGGGCGATCGGGCACATCGGCCCGGTGCCGGAAGGGCTCGTGACCTGGTTCCTCGCGGCGACGACGCTGGTCGCCGTCTGCATCGTGCTCGGGAAGAGGCTCGGCCGTGAGTAAGGCGCGCGCGTTCCTCGTCGCCGCGGCGACGCTGCTCGTCGGGCGCGGCAGGCGCCGCCGGCTGCGGCCGGGCGAGCGCGAGCCGATCGTCGCCGCGCCGACGCCGCGCAGCCCCGACGCCGAGCTGGTGGCGATCGGCCTGCTGCTCGCGTCCGCCGCCTCCGCGATCGCGTTCGTCGTCATCTACGTGCTCGACCGGCTGCCCGCGCACACGCAGCTGCTCGGCCTCGCGCTCGGGCTCGCGTTCGTGTTCCTGGCGGCGGCGCTCACGGTGACCGCCAAGCGGCTCGTGCCGAACGAGGAGCTCGAGGACGACTACCCGGAGCAGGAGCATCCCGACGAGCAGGAGCGCGTCGTCCAGGTGGTCGAGGAGAGCGGCCTCACGCGGCGGAGGCTGTTCGTGCTCGCGCTGGGCGCCGCGGGCGGCTCGATCGGGCTCGCGCTGCTGACGCCGGTGGCGTCGCTCGGCCCGGCGCTCCACCTGGCGCGGTTCTCCCTGACGCCGTGGCGACGCGGGACGCGGCTCGTGACCGAGGACGGCGAGCCGTACCGGGCGGACGAGATCGAGGAGGGCACCTTCTACACGGCCTTCGCCGAGGGCGCCGACAAGGAGGCGTTGGCCTCGTCGCTCGTGCTCGTTCGCCTGCCGAAGAGCGAGCTCGACCTGCCGCCGGAGAACGCCGGGTTCGACGCCGACGGGATCCTCGCCTTCTCGAAGATCTGCACGCACGCCGGCTGCGCGATCGCGCTCTACCGCAAGCCGATGTTCGCGCCGACCGACCCGCAGCCGGCGCTGATCTGCCCGTGCCACTACTCGACCTTCGAGCCGGCGAAGGGCGGCAAGGTGATCTTCGGCCCGGCCGGGCGCAAGCTGCCGATGCTGCCGCTCGCGATCGACGGCAAGGGCTTCCTGCGCGCGCGCGGGAACTTCGACGGGCCCGTCGGCCCGTCCTGGTGGGGCGTCCGGATGAAGAGGCCGACGACGTGATCCGCGCGCTCGTCCGCTTCCTCGACCAGCGCACCGGCACCGCGCCGTTCCTGCGCAGGACGCTGCGCTACCTCTTCCCCGACCACTGGTCGTTCCTGCTCGGCGAGGTCGCGCTGTACGCGTTCGTCGTCCTGATCGGCACCGGCGTCTACCTGACCCTGTTCTACGAGGACTCGACCGCGAAGGTCGTCTACCACGGGCCGTACGGGCCGCTGCAGGGGCAGGAGATGACGCACGCCTATCGCTCGGTGGTCGACATCTCGACGACCGTGAAGGCGGGCCTGCTGATCCGGCAGACGCACCACTGGGCGGCGAACGTCTTCATCGCGGCGATCGTCCTGCACCTGCTGCGCGTCTTCTTCACGGGCGCGTATCGCAAGCCGCGCGAGCTGACCTACTGGCTCGGCCTGACGATGCTGACGATGGCGCTGCTCGAGGGCTACCTCGGCTACTCGCTCGCCGACGACCTGCTCTCGGGCATGGGCCTCGCGATCGGCTACGGGGTCGCGCTGTCGGTCCCGTTCGTCGGCGCGAACCTGGCGGCGCTGATGTGGGACGGGCCGTTCCCGGGCAGCTACGCGTTCTTCCCCCGGATGTACATCGTCCACGTCTTCGTGATCCCGGCGCTGCTCGCGGTGCTCCTCGCCGCGCACCTGGCGCTGGTCGCGCTCAAGCACCACACGCAGTTCCGGATGAGCGAGCGGGAGAGCGAGCGGAAGCTCGTCGGCGTCCCGACGTTCCCCGGGCAGACGCCGCGTTCGCTGGGCCTGTTCGCATCGGTGGTGGCGGTGCTCTTCCTGCTCGGCGGCCTCGTGCAGATCAACCCGATCTGGCTCTGGGGGCCGTACCACACCTACTCGGCGACGAACGGCGCGCAACCCGACTGGTACCTCGGCTGGCTGATCGGAGCGCTGCGGATCGTGCCCGGCTTCGACGTCGTGATCGGGCACTACACGCTGGTGCCGAACCCGTTCTGGGGCGGGGTGCTGCTGCCGCTCGCCTTCTTCGGCTTCCTCTACCTGTGGCCGTGGCTGGAACGGCGCTTCCTCGGCGAGCGCGGCTACCACAACCTGCTCGACCGCCCGCGCGACGCGCCGCTGCGTACGGCGATCGGCTATGCGGTCGCGACCGAGGTCTTCCTCGTCTTCCTGGCCGGGAGCGCCGACCGCGTCGACGTGCTCTTCGGCCTGCCGTACATCCCGCAGATCTGGGCCTACCGCGTGCTCGTCATCGTCGGGCCGTTCGTCGCCGGGTTCCTCGCCTACCGCGTCTGCGTGGAGCTGCAGCGCGGCGAGCGGGTCGAGCACGAGCGGAGGCGCGCCGAGCATGCGGCGCGGGTCGCCCGGAGCCGCGCCTGATGCTCACCGTCCTACAGCAGCAGCTCGGCGACGTGCACGGCCTCGGGATGGCCGCGGCGGAGACAGTCGAGCGGGTGGAGGCGCGGCTGCTCGACGCCGAGCTGCGCCGGCGGCTGGACGTGCTCCGCCTCGACGCGGCGCAGATCCGGGCGCGCTGCCTCGACGCCGAGAGCTCGTACGGCCCGGAGCTCGCGTCGGAGATCCTCGCGCGCGCGAACATCGTCGGCGAGAGGGCGGCCGACCTCGCGGCCGTGTGGTTCAAGGCCGGCACCGGGCCGATCGCCGCGTGGAGCTTCCTCGCGATGGGAGAGGGGGGCGAGCTGTCGTCGTGGACGGCGCTGGCGTCGCTGGCCGACCGCGAGGGAGAGCTCTCGGAGCTCGCTGGCTGGGGCGTCGAGGTGCAGCAGAAGCACCTCGAGCTGGTGCTGGAGGGCGCGGCGCGCGTCGCCGAGCTCTTCCAGCCGGCCGGGCCGCGTTGGGGCTAGGCGGCCGTCCGGGCCGACTGCACGCTCGGCAGGATCTGCTGCGAGTAGAAGCGGAGGAACGACTCCTGGTCGCGGCCTACGTCTGCTTGACGGGCGCGCTGAGCGCGGCGACCGCGCCGAGGCCGACGAAGACGGAGCCGGAGACGTAGCGCTGTACCGCGGGATAGCGGCGGCTCCGGCGTAGGCGGTCGCCGAGCGTCCCGGCAACGAGCGCCCAGGTTCCGTCGCTCACGAAGCCGAGCGCGGCGAAGAGCAGCCCGAGCGCGAGGATCTGGGCCCAGGCCGCACCGCGGCCGGGGTCGACGAACTGGGGGAGGAACGCGAGGAAGAAGAGCGCCGTCTTGGGGTTCAGCGTGTTGACGACGATCCCCTGCCGGTAGAGGCAGCCTAGGTCCCGCGGCGCGTGGTCGTCCGGCTCGTCGAGGCGGTCGCGGCCGGCGAGGCGGCGCAGGCCGACGACGATCAGGTACGCGGCCCCGAGGTACTTGACGACGTCGAACGCAGCCGCCGAGGAGGCGAGCAGCGCCGAGAGCCCGATGGTGGCGGCGGCGATGTGGACGAGCGTCCCGGTCGTGATCCCGGCCACGGACGCGATCCCGGCGCGGCGTCCGTGGGAGACGCTCTGCGTGACGATGTAGAGCACCGACGGCCCCGGCACCACGAGCAGCAGCAGCGCGGCGCCGACGAACAGCGCGAGTCGTGACGGTTCCGGCACGGTGTCCGACACCGTAACCGGTCGACGAGGCCGCTTCCGCACGCGCATCCGTGGACGACGCGGCACACTCTGGGCACGTGTCTGGCACCGGGACGAGGCGGACGATCGTGGCGATGGGCGGGCTCTCGTGGGACGACGAGGAGCGGCGCCGCCTCGAGGACTACTGGCTCGCGCTCACGGGCGCCGAGCGGCCGCGGGTGCTCGTCGTGCCGACGGCGGCCGCCGAGGACGCGGCGATGACGCTCACCCTGGTGACGCAGATCGCAGACCGCGCCGAGGTCACGCACCTGCCGTTCTTCCCGTGGCCGCCGCGCGACCTGCGCGAGCTCGCGCTCGGCCAGCACGCGATCTACGTCACCGGCGGGAACACCGCGAACGCGCTCGCGATCTGGCGCGTGCACGGCTTCGACACGATCCTGCGCGAGGCGTGGGAGGCCGGGATCGTGCTGACCGGCTGGAGCGCCGGGATGCTCTGCTGGTTCGAAGCCGCCGTCACCGACTCGTTCGGGCCGCAGCTCGAGGGCATGCGGGACGGGCTCGGCTTCCTCCCCGGCAGCGCCTGCCCGCACTACGACGGCGAAGGCGAGCGCCGGCCGGTCTACACGCGGCTGGTGCGCGAGGGCTTCCCGGCCGGTCTCGCCGCGGACGACTGCGTCGCGCTCCGCTTCGACGGCGCCGAGCTCGCCGAGGTCGTCACTGCCCGAGCCGGTTCGCGCGCCTACCGCGTCGGCGCGGAGGGCGAGCGGCCGATCGAGCCTCGCCCGCTCAGCCCTCACCGCTCGTAGGCGACCTCGCCTCCCTCGATCAGGCGGCGCTCGCCGTCGAGCTCGACCTCGAGCGCCCCGGAGCGCGCGATCCCGATCGCGGTTCCGGCGACACCGTCGATCGAGACCCGCCGGCCGCGCAGGAAGTCGCGTGAGCCCAGGTCGTGGAAGACCGCGTCGAGCCCACCCTCCAGCCATGCCGCGTAGAAGCGGTCGAGCCTCGCCAGGAGGTCGGTCAGGAGCGCCGCCCGGTCGTGCTCGCGGCCGTCGAGGGTGCGGAGGGAGGCGACCGGCTGGCGCGCGTCCTGCGGCAGCTCGTCCCGGGTCTGGTTGACGTTGATGCCGACCCCCAGCACGACGGCGCCGTCGCGGGCCTCGGCCAGCACGCCGGCCACCTTGCGGCGGTTGACCATCACGTCGTTCGGCCACTTGATCTGGGACGAGCGCCAGAACCCGAGCTCGTCCTCCACCGCCTCCGCGGCTGCGAGCCCGCCCAGGAGGGACACCTGGGCGAGCTTGCGGTCGTGAGGCGGCCGCAGTAGCACCGAGGCGGTGATCGCCGTGCCCGGAGGCGCGACCCACGAGCGACCGAGCCTGCCCCGACCCGCCGTCTGGTGGTCGGCGACGGCGACGGCGCCCTCCGGGTCGTCGGGGCCGAGCAGCAGCTGGGTCGACTCGCACTCGTCGACGTCGATCCGAGGCTCGCCGATCACACCGGCTCCACGCGAACGGCGGAGACCTTGTACTCCGGAGTGCCGATCAGGGGGTCGCCCACGTCGTGCGTCAGCCAGTTCACCTTGGCCTGGGCGAAGTGGAGCGCCATCCAGACGAGGCCCGGGTGGACGCGCTCGCCGACGGCCGCCAGCGCCTCGAGCTCGCCGCGCCGGGAGACGAGCCGCACCCGGTCGCCGTCGGCGATGCCGAGCGCCTGCGCGTCCTCGGCGTTGATCTCGACGAACGGCTCCTCCTGCTTGTCGGTCACCCCCGGCTCGCGCATCGTCATGGTCGCGGAGTTGTAGTGGTAGAGGGTGCGCCCCGTCGAGAGCACGAACGGATACTCCGAGTCGGGCTGCTCGATCGGCGGCTGGTACTCGACGGGGAAGAACCTGCCCTTGCCGTTCGGCCGAGCCGGGTGCGGCGAGTGGAGGTACGTCGAGCCGGGGTCGTCCCGGTCGAGGCACGGCCATTGCAGGCCGACCTCCTCGATCCGGTCGTAGCGGATCCCGGACCAGTTGGGCGCGAGGTCGGCGAACTCGTTCCAGACGTCCTCGACCGACTCGTACTCGGGCCACCGGGCGCCGAGCTCGCGGGCCAGGTCGATCACGATCCGCCAGTCCTCGCGCGCTTGGCCCGGGCACGGGACCGCGCGCCGGACGCGGTTCACCCGACGCTCGGTGTTGGTGAAGGTGCCGTCCTTCTCGGCGAAGCTGGACGCGGGGAGGACGACGTCGGCGTGCTCACGCGAGGTGTCGTTCAGGAACAGGTCCTGCGAGACGAGGAACTCGAGCTTGCCGAGCCCCTCGTCGACGTGGCGGGCATTCGGCTCGGTCTGCGCCGGGTTCTCGCCGATCAGGTAAAGGGCCTTGATCCGGTCGTCGTGCAGCCCGGACATCATCTGGTCGAGGCGGTAGCCGGGCGTCTCGGGGAGCTCGACTCCCCAGGCCTCGGAGAACTTGCGCCTGACCTCGGGATCCTCCTCGGGCTGGTAGCCGGGCAGGTAGCCGGGATTCGCGCCCGCGTCGTTCAGGCCCTGGACGTTGTTCTGGCCGCGCAGCGCGTTCAGGCCCGTCGACTCGTAGCCGAGGTGGCCGGTCATCAGCACGAGGTTCGAGAGCGACCAGATGTTGTCGACCGCGGACGCGTGCTCGGTGATCCCCAGCGTGTAGAAGATCGCCGCGTGCCGCTCGGCCGCGTACTCGCGGGCGGTTGCGCGGATGGCCTCGGCCGCGACGCCCGTGACGCGCTCGGCTTCCTCCGGCGTGTAGCGCGAGACGACCTCGGCGACCGCCTCGAAGCCCTCCGTGTGCTCGCGGATGTACGCCTCGTCCTGGAGGCCCTCCTCCAGGATCACGTGCATGAGCGCGTTCAGCAGCCAGACGTCGGTCCCGGGCCGCAGCCGCAGGTGGCGCTTCGCGATCTTCGTCAGCCAGATCCTGCGCGGGTCGGCCACCACGAGCGTCGCCCCGTTGCGGACCGCCTTCTTCATCCGCAGCGCCAGCACCGGGTGCGCCTCGGTCGTGTTCGAGCCGATCACGAGCAGGAAGCGGTCGTTCTCGATCTCCGGGATCGAGTTGGTGCTTGCTCCTCTGCCGAACGACCTGACCAGGCCGTAGAGGGTCGGAGCGTGTCAGGTTGCCTCGCAGGAGTGGACCGAGTGGGTCTGAAGCGCCGTGCGCGCGAGCTTCTGGATGAGGAAGTTCTCCTCCATCGTCAGCCGCGCGGAGGCGAGGACGCCGACCGTCTGCGGGCCGTGCCGCTCCTTCACCTCCTTCAGGCCCTTGGCCGCGACCTCGAGCGCGTGCTCCCAGGTCGCGGGGTGCAACTCCCCGTCCTCGCCCCGGACGAGCGGCTCCGTCAGTCGGTCGGGGTGGTGGACGAAGTTGAACGCGAACCGCCCCTTGACGCAGAGGTTGCCCTCGTTCGAGACGTAGCTCGGATCCGAGGTGATCTTCACGATCCGCCTGGTCTGCGGGTCGACGTTGATGTCGATCTGGCAGCCGACGCCGCAGAAGGTGCAGGTCGACTTGACCTTCTCGAGCCCGCGCTCGTGGCCGGCCGGCGCGCCCTCGAGGAACTTCTCGTAGATCGCGCCGGTCGGGCAGGTGGAGAGGCACCCGCCGCAGAGCTCGCACTCGGTGTCGAGCCAGGAGTGGCCGTGTGTCGGGACGATCCGCGCAGCCGGCCCGCGGCCCTCGAGCGAGAGCGCAGAGCACTGCATCACCTCCTGCGTGTAGCGCACGCAGCGGTTGCAGAGGATGCAGGCGTCGGGGTCGTAGCCCAGCAGGCGGTTGCGGTCGTCGTAGGGCTGCCGCTTCGCGTCCGGGAGCACGAACGGCGCCTCCGCGCCGAGCTCGCCGGCGAGGTCGAGCAGCTCGTTCGGCCGGCCGCCGGGGCTCGCGTTCAGGTGCTCCGCGAGCAGCATCTCCGTGAGCACCTTGCGGTGCTGTGGCACCGACGAGTTCGTCGAGACGACCATGCCTGCGGTCAGCCGCGTCGCGCAGGCGGGCAGCGGCCGCGGAGAGCCCTCGACCTGGACGACGCACAGGCGGCAGCCGCCGTAGGGCGCGAGCTTCTCGTCGTGGCAGAGCGTCGGGATGAAGACGCTGTGGCGCGCGGCGGCGTGGACGAGCAGCTCGCCCTCCGGGGCGCTGACCGTCGTTCCGTCGAGGGTGAACTCGACCGGATTCACTGGAACGGGGCCTCCCCGAGTGGCGCGAACAGCTCCGGCCAGTGGCGGAGGGCGCTTCGCACGGGGACGGGCGCGCCCTGGCCGAGGCCGCAGATCGAGGTCGAGACCATCGTGTCGAGCCACTCGTCGACCTGCTCCCGCGGCATCGCCGCCCCGCCGTGCGCGAGCTCGTCGAGGACGTGGTGCACGCCGCGGGTGCCGATCCGGCAGGGCGTGCACTTCTGGCACGACTCCTCCGCGAAGAAGCGCATCGTCTCGGAGAGCAGGCGCAGCGTCGGGTAGGAGGCCGGGAAGACCTGGAGTCCGGCCGAGCCGGGGGAGGCGCCCCAGTCGGCGAGGGCCTCGCGGGTGAGCGGGACGTCGAGCGCGCTCGGCGGCAGGATCCCGCTCGCGGCGCCCCCCGGCACGATCGCGCCGATCTCCTCGGTCGCCCCGCCCGCGTAGCCCTCGACCAGTTGCCGGGTGGTGACGTCGAGCGGCGCCTCGTAGCAGCCGGGCTCGTGGACGGCCCCCGACACCGACCAAAGCCGGCCGGGCGACCACTCACCACGCGCGATGCGGGCGACGTGCACGAGCGTCTCGACGTTGTTGATCAGCGTCGGGCGGCCGAGGTAGCCGGACTTCGCCGGGAACGGCGGGCGCAGACGCGGCATGCCACGTCGCCCCTCCATCGACTCGAGCATCGCCGTCTCCTCGCCGCACACGTACGAGCCGGCGCCAACGACGACCCGCACGGCCAGGCCCCGTGCATCGAGCGCCTCCCGCAGGCGGGCGCGCGAGCCTGCGTACTCCTCGCGCAGGTAGATGTACGCCTCGTCCGTCTCGCAGCAGCGCATTGCGAGCTCGAGCCCTTCGAGCAGCAGCTGCGGGCGGAGCTCCATCACGTAGCGGTCCTTGATCGTGCCGGGCTCGCCCTCGTCCGCGTTGACGATCACCACACGGGGGCCCGGCTCGCGCGCGACCGCCTCCCACTTGCGCCAGGTCGGGAAGCCGGCGCCGCCCATTCCGGTCAGGCCCGACGCCTCCAGCGCGGCGAGCAGCTCGTCGCGCCCGAGCTCCGGCGGCTGACGCAGCTCGTCCGGCTCGAGCAGGAAGCCGTTCGTCCGGTGGTCCGCCGCGGGCTCGACCGTGTCGCCGCGGAGCAGCACCGGCGCGTGCTCGCAGTGCCCGAGGCACTCGACGCCGAGCACCGGCACGCCGTCCGCGTGCTCCCGTTCTCGCGCCAGCAGGTCCTGCGCCCCCAGGCAGTCGCAGACGGGTCCGATGCAGACCCGCACCGCGTCCACCGGAACGCGGAGGAACGAGTAGAAGGAGACGACCTCGTCGACCTCGCCGCGGCGGATGTTCATGTGGTCGGCGAGCGCGTCCGAGAGCTCGGGCGACACCGGGCCGACCTCGCGCCTGATCCGGCCCAGGTTGTCGAGCAGGCTCGTCCGCTCAGCCGGCAGCTCGTCGAGGAGCGAGGCGAAGCGGAGCGCGTCCACTCAGCGATTGTCGCTGCGCCCGCGACGGGCGCGCAAGCACCGTGCCGAACTCGCCGCGACTTCTTCGTCGGCCTTCACGAGCGCCGTTCCTATCGAGGAAGGTGTCCTGGAGCTCGTGCCAGGCCGACCGCGCCGACCAGCGCGACCGCACCTGCTGCGACAGCGGCCGTGCGGAGCCGCTTGCGGCCTCCGGTTGGCCGGGACGACGCGGCGCGCTCCGGGAACGGGTCGCGCGGGCCGGCGGGGCCGAGCTGACGCGCGAGCGCGAGCACCTGCGCGACGTGCAGCGCGTGTCTCCCGGTTCCGCCCTGCTCGATCTGCGAGCGGCACGAGAAGCCGTCCGTGACGATCAGCTCGTCGTTCGACGCCTCCCGCACCTTCGGAAGGAGGACGCGCTCGCCGGCCGCGATCGAGACGTCGTAGTGGCCGTGCTCGTAGCCCCAGCCGCCCGCCATCCCGCAGCAGCCGGCATCCAGCTCCTCGACCTCGAGCCCCATCCGCTCGAGCAGCTGCTTGTCCGGCCCGGTGCCGCCGGTCGCCTTCTGGTGGCAGTGCCCGTGCAGGAGCGCCCGGCGGTGGAGCTGCGGCGGCTCCCATTCGCCTGCGTGCTCGATCAGGAACTCGGAGAAGTGGAACGTCTGCTTCGCGAGCCGCTGCGCGTCCTGGTTCATCGGCCAGAGCTTCAGCAGCTCGTCCTTGAAGACCGCGACGCAGCTCGGCTCGATCCCGACGACCGGCGTGCCGGCGCGGATCTCGTCCCGGAGCGCGTCCAGCACGCGGCGCAGGTAGGCCTCGGCGAGGTCGAGCATCCCGTAGTCGTAGAGCGGCCGGCCGCAGCAGAGGTGGCCCTGCGGCACGACGACGTGGAAGCCGGCGTCCTCGAGCGCCTCGACCGCCGCGACGCCGACCTCGGGCTCGAGGTGGTTGGTGAAGGTGTCCGCCCAGAGGATCACCCGGCGCCCCCCGCCGTTTTGCAGCGGCCGCCGGGCGAACCACTGTTTCAGCGTCACCGGCGCGAACTCCGGCACGTGCCGGTCGGGGTGGATCCCCGCCGCCGCCTTGAAGAGCGGCGTTCGCGCGACCGCGTTCGCCAGCGCGGGAACGCGCGACGCGATGCGCGAGGCCTGGTCGATCAGCCCGAACGCGTACGCGGGCCGGGGCCGTAGCCGGCGGCGGTAGCGATGCGAGAGGTACTCCGCCTTGAGCGTCGGCATGTCGACCCCGACGGGGCAGTCGTTCGTGCAGCCCTTGCACGAGAGGCAGAGGTCGAGCGCCTCGTCGACCTCGGCGTCGTTCCACATCGTCAGCTCGCCGCCGTTCAGCATCTCCCAGAGGATGTGGGCGCGGCCGCGCGTCGTGTGCTTCTCCTCCCGCGTGACCATGAAGCTCGGGCACATCACGCCGCCCTCGGTGCGGCGGCACTTGCCGACGCCCACACAGCGCGTCGTCGCATGCGCGAACGAGCCGCGGTCCTCGAGGAACGCGAAGTGCGAGCGCACCTGCGGCGGGTTGAACGTCTCCGGCCCCAGGCGGATGCTCGAGTCGAGCGGGTACGGGTCGACCACCTTGCCCGGGTTCATCTTCCAGTCGGGGTCGAAGATCGACTTGAACTCGCGGAACGCCTCGATCAGCTCCGGCCCGAACATCTTCGGCAGCAGCTCCGCACGGGACTGGCCGTCGCCGTGCTCGCCGGAGATCGAGCCGCCGTAGGAGACGACGAGGTCGGCGCCTTCCTCGACGAAGGCGCGGTACTTCGCCAGGCCGGGCTTGCTGGAGAGGTCGAAGTTCCAGCGCGCGTGGATGCAGCCGTTGCCGTAGTGGCCGTAGAGCGCGCTCTCGTAGCCGTACCTCGACGCGAGCTCGCGCAGGTCGCGCAGGTAGTCGCCGATCCGCTCCGGCGGCACGGCCGAGTCCTCCCAGCCCTCGTAGGTGTCGTGCTTGCCGGGCAGGAAGGCGGTCGCGCCGAGGCCGGCCTCGCGCACCTGCCAGACGTGCTCCTCCTGCGCCGGGTCGTCGTAGAGCTTCATCCCGAGCAGGCCGTCCCTGCCGACCTTCAGCTCTCCCATCAGTGCGCTCGCTGCCGCGTCCGCCTCCTCCTTCGACTCTCCTCCGAACTCGACCATCAGGAACCCGTGCCCGTCCGGCAGCCGCGAGAGATCGTGGATGTGCAGCCCGAGCTGCGTCATGTCGTCGATCAGCGCCTGGTCCATCCCCTCGAGGCCGGTCGGCTTGTGCTCGAGCACCTGCGGCACGTGGTCGCCGGCGATCGGCGCGTCCTCGAAGCCGAGCACGAGCAGCGAGCGGTGCGGCGGGCTGTGGAGCAGGTGCACCGTCGCCTCGAGGTACGTGACGCAGGTGCTCTCCGTGCCGGCCAGAGCGCGGGCGACGTGGAAGCCGCGCTCGGGCAGCAGGTCGTCGAGGTTGTAGCCCGAGACGCGGCGCGGGATGTCCGGGTAGCGCGCGCGGATCAGGTCGGCGTAGCGGTCGCGCAGGTCGGTCAGCCGGCGGTCGATCTCCGGGTCGCCCGAGGTGCCCTCGCGCAGCCGCAGGCGGCGGCCGTCGTAGAGGACGACGTCGAGCTCGTGCACGTTGTCGGACGTCCGCGGGCCGGGGCCGTAGAACTGGGCCATGATCGAGCGGACGCCGCAGGAGTTGCTCGCGATCATCCCACCGAGCGTGCAGTACTCGTGCGTCGAAGGGTCGGGGCCGAAGGTGAGCTGGTGCTCGGACTCGGCCTGGTGGCGCAGATGGTCGAGGATCAGGCCCGGCTGCACGCGCGCGAGGCGGCGCTCGGGGTCGATCTCGAGCACGCGGTTCAGGTACTTGGAGAAGTCGACCACCACCGCGACGTTGGTCGTCTGGCCGGCGAGCCCGGTGCCGCCGCCGCGAGAGAGGAGCGGCGCGTTGTACGCCCGGCAGAGCCCGACGGTCTCGACGACGTCGTCCACCGTGCGGGGGATCACGACGCCGATCGGCAACTGGCGGTAGTTCGCCCCGGTCGCCGAGTAGAGGCCCCGGTCGCCGGCGGAGAAGCGCACCTCGCCTTCGACCGCCTCGCGCAGGTCGTGCTCGAGACCGCGGACGTCGACCGTCTCGCGGCCGACCGGCGGCGCGTGGAAGCGCGGGTCCTGGGACGGAACCTCGACGGTGCCGCTCACGCGGCGAACCTCTCCGCCTCGGCCCGCTTCAGCTCGAGGCCGTTCCCCCCGCAAGAGCGGTCCGGCCGGAGCGCGCCGTCGACCGGCTCGGGCACGCCGTCGAAGATCAGCGGCTCCAGGCGCACGTGGTCGTGGAACCACTCCAGGTGGCGGAAGCGCGGCACGGTGGCGCACGCCGCGAGCGACGCGCTCGGCGCGCAGTGGGCCGAGAGGTCGAGCCCGAACGCGTCGGCCAGGGCCCCCGCGCGCAGGAACCCCGTGATCCCGCCGCAGCGCGTGACGTCGGCCTGGAGGCAGTCGACGCAGCCGATCAGGTTGCGGAAGTCGGCAGGCACGTACGCGTACTCGCCCGCCGCGACGTCGAGGCCGGAGGGCCCGTGCTCGCGCACCAGGCGCAGGCCTTCGAAGTCGGCCGAGCTCACCGGTTCCTCGTGCCACGTCACGCCCCAGTCGCCGGCGAAGCGATCCGCCCACCAGAGTCCCTGCTTCGGCGAGAGCGCCCCGTTCGAGTCGACGAAGAGCTCGGTCTCGTCGCCGATCGCCTGCCGTACCGCGTCGAGCCGCGCCGGGTCGTGCTCCGGCTGCCGCGAGACCTTCATCTTCACGCGCGGGATGCCCTGCTCGACCCAGCCGCCGAGCTGCTCGCGCAGCCGGTCGAGCGTGTACGACGTGAAGCCGCCGCTGCCGTAGACGGGCACCTCGTCGCGCGCCCGTCCGAGCAGGTCGCAGAGCGGCAGCCCGAGCAGCCGCGCCTTCAGGTCCCATAGCGCCTGGTCGACGGCGGAGAGCGCGCAGAAGCCGATCCCCGGGCGGCCCGCGTTCCGCAGCGCCGACGCCATCGCCTGCCACGACTCGCCCGGCGCGAGCGCGTCGCGCCCGCGGACGAGCTCTGAGAGCTTCTCCTCGACGAGCGTCCCCGCCGCCGCTGGCGCGTAGGTGTAGCCCAGGCCGGTCTCGCCGCCGCCGCTCGCCTCGACGACGACGATCGTCGTCGAGTCCCACTCCGCCGTCCCGTCGGACTCGGGCTCGTCCGTCGGGACGACGAACGCCGACACCCGCAGGCTCGCCACGGGCGCCTGCACGCGGGTGACGGCGACGGCCTGGCTCACCGGCCGGGGAGGAACTCCTGGAGCTTCTGCTTCATCGACTCCTTCACCATCGCGCCGCGGTCGGGGTCGCCGGGCGTCGCGCTCATGAAGTTCCGCGCCTGCTCGAAGGTGATGTGCGGCGGCAGCGGCGGCACCTCCGGGTCGGTGATCGCCTCGTAGAGCACCGGGCGGTCGGCGGACAGCGCCTCGTCCCAGGCCGGGCCGACGTCCTCGGCCCTGTCGACGCGGATGCCGAGGAACCCGAGCAGCTCCGCGTAGCGCGCGTACGGGAAGTCGGGCAGCACCTGCGACGCCTCGTACTTCGGGTCGCCCTCCATCGCGCGCTGCTCCCACGTCACCTGGTTGAGGTCGTCGTTGTGCAGCACCATCAC
>DASSMZ010000089.1:0-2185 GCA_035688325.1 Gaiellaceae bacterium | reverse complement strand
CGGCGAGCGCGGGATGTAGATCACGTCGTCGGCGTGGTGCTGGATGTCCTCGTTGCCGTCCGTCGCGATCGCGATCACGTGCGCGCCGCGGGCGCGCGTCTCCTGGATGTTCGAGACGACCTTCTCGTAGATCACCTTCTGATCGGTGGCGACGCAGACGACGGGCGTGCCCTCGTCGAGCAGCGCGATTGGGCCGTGCTTCATCTCGCCGGCCGAGTAGGCGTCGGTCGGGATGTAGGAGATCTCCTTCAGCTTGAGCGCCCCCTCGAGCGCGACCGGCAGGCCGATGTGCCGCCCGAGGTAGAGGAAGAACGGCTTCTCGTAGAAGCGCTGCGCGATCTCCTCGACCGGGTGGTCGCCGTCGAGGAACGCCTCGATCTTGGCCGGCAGCTCGTAGAGCTGGTCGAGGATGAACTCGATCTCGTCCGGCGGCAGCGTCTTGCGGACCTGCGCGAGCTTGAGCCCGATCAGCGCCTGCAGCGCGACCTGCGCCGTGAACGTCTTCGACGCGGCGACGCCGATCTCGAGGCCGCAGCGCGTGTAGAGCACCGAGTCCGCCTCGCGCGTGATCTGCGAGCCCATCAGGTTCGTGATCGCGACGGTCCGGGCGCCGAGGTCGCGCGCGAGCCTGATCGCGTTGACCGTGTCGCGCGACTCGCCGGATTGCGAGATCCCGATCACGAGCGTGTCCCTCGACAGCACCGGGTTGCGGTAGATCCACTCGCTCGCGATGTCGGGCTCGACCGGGAGCCGCGCCCACTCCTCGATCATGTAGCGCCCGACGACGCCGGCATGGTACGAGGTGCCGGCCGCGACGACCACGATCCGGCGGAGGTTCTGCAGCTCGGTCTCGGTCATCCCGAGGCTCTCGAGCACGAGCTCGCCGTGGCGGATGCGGTCGCCGAGCGTCTCGGCCACGGCCTCCGGCTGGTCGTAGATCTCCTTCAGCATGAACGTCTCGTAGCCGCTCTTCTCGGCGGCGTCGAGATCCCAGTCGACCTCGACCACCTCGCGCTCGAGCTCGCCGTCCTCGACGGAGACGAAGCGGGCGCCGGCGGGCGTGATCAGCACGATCTCGCCGTCCTCGATCAGCTGGATCGACCGCGTCTCGCAGATGAACGCGGCGGCCATCGACGCGAGGAACATCTCGCCGTCGCCGACTCCGACGAGCAGCGGGCACTGCCGGCGGGCGCCGACGAGCTCCTCCGGGTGGTCGTGGTGGATGACGACGAACGCGAAGTGGCCTTCGAGCTCGCGGTAGGCCGCGCGGGTCGCCTCGAGCAGGTCGCCGTCGTAGTGGCGCTCGACGAGGTGGACGACCACCTCGGCGTCGGTCTCGGTCGAGAACGTGTGACCGTCGGCGGCGAGCGTCGCCTTCAGCTCGCGGTAGTTCTCGACGATCCCGTTGAGCACGATCGCGATGCGGCCGCCGTCGCAGCCGATGAGCGGGTGCGCGTTCTGCATCGTGACGGCGCCGTGCGTCGCCCAGCGCGTGTGCCCGAGCCCCGTCGTCGCCTGCGAGCCGTTCGAGCCGGCCTCGCGCTTCAGCTCCTGGAGGTTCCCGACCGCGCGGACGTAGTCGAGCTCGCCGTTCTCGAGGAGCGCGATCCCGGCGGAGTCGTAGCCGCGGTACTCGAGCCGCTCGAGCCCCTGGAGCAAGAGCTCCTTACAGGCCCGCTGGCCGACGTATCCGATGATCCCGCACACGCCGAAACCCCCTTTAGAACGCGAAAGGCCCGGCTGCGTCCCCGGCCCCTCGTCGGGCCGGTCAGCCGAGCTCTCGTCTCACGAGAGCGGAGATGGTAGCACAGGCCGCCGCCGCCTCCTGCTCCGTTTCCGCCTCCGCCAGGACGCGGATCACCGGCTCCGTGCCGGAGGGGCGCACCAGCACCCGGCCGCGCCCGTCGAACCCGGTGTTCAAGCGGCTCACGGCCTGTTTCACGCCCTCCGGGATCGCCTTCTTGCCGACCCGGATGTTCTCCTTCGCCTGCGGGAACCTCGGCATCGCCGCCGCCGCCTCCTCGAGCGTCCGGCCCTCGAGCGCGCCGCACAGGAGCAGCGCCGCTGCGAGCCCGTCGCCGGTCACGTGGTCGCGCAGGTAGACGATGTGGCCGGACTGCTCGCCGCCGAGCACGCCGCTCTCCCGGCGGAGCGCCTCGAGCACGTAGCGGTCGCCGACGTCGGT
>DASSMZ010000050.1:0-14533 GCA_035688325.1 Gaiellaceae bacterium | reverse complement strand
CGAGCTCCGGTACGTCGCCCTCGATCCCCGTCTCCTTCACCGAGAGGCGGTACGAGTCGGTCGCGGCCATTACGAGGTGCCCCGGCTCGAAGCGCATCAGGACGCCGGTCAGGACCGGTCGCGACTCGTCGCGCGACGCGGAGCGGCTGACGCGCGACACCGTCTCGAGCAGCGGCTCGCGATCGACCTCGTGGCGCTCCGCCGCCTGCGCGTCGGGCAATCGCGGAAAGTCCTCCGCGTTGTAGGTGTGCAGCCGGTACACCGCTGCTCCGGACCGCACCTCGACCGCGGCCTCCTCGAGCTTGTGCTCGACCGTCACGTCGGCGTCGGGCAGCAGCCGCGCGAGCTCAAGCAGCAGCCGCCCGGGCACGACCACCGAGCCTTCACCGTCGACGGTGGCTTCGAGCGACGTCCGCAGCGAGAGCTCCATGTCGGTGGCTGCGAGCTCCAGCCGGCCGCCGGAAGCGTGGAGCAGGATGCCGGCGAGGATCTGGACGGTGGTGCGGGTGGAGACGCCGCGCGAGACGACCCCGAGCGCACGGGCGAGCTCGTCCCGGGGGCAGGTGACCTTGAGCGTTCCCTGTGCAACCACAGCTTCGGTTTCCATCATTTATGAAATTCCTTTGTCGTAGTCATAGGGAGTGTGGAGCACGGGGATGACGCCGTGTTCCCGCTCCTGGAGCCGGGTTGCGCTGTGTGCAGCCGTTGGGGACGAACAGGGCTTGTCGACATGGGCCGTGACCGGCAGGCGATACGTCCACAGACTCACTGGACTTGCTTGATCCGCTTGGTCAACTCTTGCACCAGGTTGTACACATCCCGGTCCTCGCGGATCTTGCCCGCGATCTTGGTCGTCGCGTGGATGACCGTGGTGTGGTCGCGGCCGCCGAACTGACGCCCGATCTTCGGCAGCGAGGCATCGGTCAGCTCGCGTGAGAGGTACATCGCGACCTGTCGCGGGAAGACGATGTTCTGCGAGCGCTTCTCGCCGCAGAGCTCGTCGAGGGTGACGCCGAAGCGGTCGGAGACGAGCTCCTGGATCCGCTCGATCGTGACCTGTTGCACCTCGCCCTGGGGGAAGACGTCCTTGAGCACGTCCTGGGCGAGGTCCTCCGTCATCGGACGGCCGGTCAGCGAGGAGAACGCGACGACGCGGGTGAGCGCGCCCTCGAGCTCGCGGATGTTGGACGAGATCCGGCCGGCGATGAACTCGAGCACCTTCGGGTCGGGTACGTGGATGCGGTCGGTCTTGACCTTCTTGCGCAGGATCGCGATCCGCGTCTCGAGGTCGGGCGGCTGGATGTCGGTGATGAGGCCCCACTCGAAGCGCGAGCGCAGCCGCTCCTCGAGCGTCGAGATCTCGCGAGGCGGTCGGTCGGACGAGATCACGATCTGGCCGCCTGCCTCGTAGATCGAGTTGAACGTGTGGAAGAACTCCTCCTGGATCCGCTCCTTGTGCTCGAAGAACTGGATGTCGTCGACGAGGAGCAGGTCGTAGGCGCGGTAGCGCTGCTTGAACCCCTCGATCCGCTTGTCGCGCAGCGCGTTGATGAAGTCGTTCATGAAGGTCTCGCTCGTGACGTAGCGCACCGAGAGCTCGCCCTGGTGCTCGCTGACGTACTGCGCGACCGCCTGCAGCAGGTGCGTCTTGCCGAGGCCGGTGCCGCCGTAGATGAAGAGCGGGTTGTATGCCTGCGCGGGCGCCTCGGCGACCGCGAGCGCCGCCGCGTGCGCGAAGCGGTTCGACGACCCGATCACGAACGAGTCGAAGGTGTACTTCGGGTTCAGCCCGACGCCGACCGGCTCCCGCCGGTGCACTTCGACGGTCTCGGCGCTCTCGCCGTCGCGCTCAGTCACGGCGAGCTGGATGCGGCGCTCGTGACCGGTGGCGTCGCCGACGGCGGCGCTGATCAGGCCGATGAAGTGGCTTTCGATCCAGTTGCGCGTGAAGTCGTTCGGAACGCCGAGCACGAAGTCGTCGTTGCCCAGCTCCAGGCCCTCGACGTGGTCGAACCACGTGCGATACGTCGTCTCGTTGAGGGCGCCCCTGAGCCGACCAGACACCTCGCTCCACAGGCCTTCCGCAGTCAGCTCAATTGGGGGCTCCACGCCGCCGGACGCACTCCTTCTCGAGGAACAGCGAGCGCCGAGCATAGCAGCGTCCGGGCGGCCTCACAACGCGCCCCCAAGCGACCTCATCGTGGAAGAAAAGCTGCGTGTTTGCAGGATAAACAGCGCCCTCCACACCCCCGTCCACAGGTGTGGAGCCTGCTGTCTGAGGAGGCGACGCCGGGACCGATGCAAGCCTGCTCAGAGCATGTTTTCGACCCGTGTTCGGGAGCCGCGGCGCTGTGGAGAACCGCACCCCCAGCGGCTCGTCTATACTTTTTCGACGCCGCCCGAACCCGGGCGGTTTTCCATACCCTCTCCAAGTCGTGAAACGGACCTACCAGCCCAACGTGCGCAGGCGGAAGCGGCGCCACGGCTTCCGCGCTCGGATGTCGACGCGCGCGGGCCGCGCGATCCTCAAGCGCCGCCGCGCCCGGGGCCGCAAGCGCCTGTCGGCCTGAGCCCGCTGGACGCGCGCGTGCAACGCCGCCACCGCCTCTCGCGCTCGCGCGACTTCGACGCGGTCTACCGACACGGCCGCTCGGTCTCGACGCGCTACCTGGTCCTCTACTGGTTCGCGCGCGAGGACGGAGGCGAGGGCGCGCGCATCGGCCTGGCCGTCCCGAAGTCGGTCGGCCCCGCCGTCGCCCGCAACAAGATGAAGCGCCGGCTGCGCGAGCTCTTCCGCGACCGGCTGCCGGCCCTGCGCCAGGACCAGGACTACGTGCTCGTCGTCCGCCCCGGCCTCGCGGAGGCGGTCGACGCTCGCGGCTTCGACTGGCTCGGGGAGCGCGTCGACGAGCTCCTCGGCAAGGCGGCGGCGTGAGAGTCGCCCTGCGCGCGCCGACCTACCTCGGTCTGCTGTTCGTCTACGCGTGGCGCTGGACGTTCGGGCTCTTCACGCGCCCCGGCACCTGCAAGTACCACCCGACCTGCTCGCAGTACGCGCTCGACGCGCTGCGGGAGTACGGGCTCGTGCGCGGAGCGATCCTCGCCGGCTGGCGGCTGCTGCGCTGCAACCCGTGGAGCCGAGGCGGGGTCGACTACGCGCACGACCAGAGGCTCTTCCGCTGATGCTCCTGCCGTTCGCGCACATCCTCACGCCGCTCGAGAACATCCTCCGCGACGTACTCAAGTGGCTCGGCCCGCACGGCACGATCGGGCTGACCTGGTCGTGGTCGATCGTCGCGCTGACCGTGATCGTCCGGCTCCTGCTCGTGCCGCTGACGGTCCGTCAGATCCACTCGATGCAGAACCTCCAGCGGCACGCGCCGCAGATGAAGGAGATCCAGAAGAAGTACAAGACCGACAAGAAGCGGCAGCAGGAAGAGCTGATGAAGTTCTACCGCGAGAACAACATCAACCCGGCCTCGTCGTGCCTGCCGCTCGTGGCGCAGTTCCCGGTCTTCATCTCGCTCTACCTGGTGCTGAAGCACTTCCCGTACCTGCCCGGGGACAACCTGATGTGGCTCGGCCTGGTGAACATCACCGCGAAGGCCTCGGTCGGCTGGGGCCCGCTGCTGGTGGCGGTCTACGTGGTCAGCCAGCTTGCCTCGAGCTACTACATGAGCGCGACGGCCGATCGCTCCCAGCGGATCATGCTGATGGTCCTGCCGTTCGCCTTCATCCCGTTCATCATCCATTTCAAGATCGGCCTCGTGCTCTACTGGATGACCACGAACCTGTGGACGGTCGGGCAAGGGCTGATCACGCGCCGGCTGATGCCGAGCCCGGCGGCACCGGAGCGCCGCTCGTCGCGCACGCCCCCGAAGGAGGTCGCACCGGCGGCTGCCGAGGCGTCGGCCGAGCGCGACGCGGCACCGGCTCCGTCGCAGCCCACGCAGCCGAGCCAGCCGCGGCGCGTGAAGCGCAAGAAAGGGAAGGCGAGACGATGACGGAGACCGAATCCGTGCAGGTCGAGGCGACGGGCGAGACGGTCGGGGAAGCCAAGTGGGCAGCGTTGCGCGAGCTCGAGCGGCTGCGGCCCGGGATCGACAAGGCGGCGGTCCGGTTCCAGGTCGTCTCCGAGGGGGAGCGTGGCCTGCTCGGCGTGGGCTACGCACCCGCACGGGTGGTCGCGTCCGTCGATGCGTCAGCGGCGCCGGACGGGAGCGAGCCGGTCGAGGAGAGCGAGGTCGCGGCCGAGGTGCGCGACGTGCTCGAGCACATCCTCGCGGCGATCGGCGCCGGCGCGCGGATCGAGATCGCGGAGAGCGAGGAGACCGTCACCGCCACCTTCGTCGGCCGCGAGCTCGGCCTGCTGATCGGCAAGCACGGCCAGACGATCGACGCCGTCCAGTACCTCGCGAACGCGATCGTCTGGCGCGGCCGCGGCGACGAGCGCAAGGCGGTCGTGGTCGACGCCGCCGGTTACCGCGCGAGGCGCGAGGCGGCGCTTTCGACGCTTGCCAAGCGGAATGCGGAGCTGGCCGTCTCGTCGGGCCGCTCGGTCGAGCTCGAGCCCATGACGGCGGTCGAGCGCAAGGTCGTCCACCTGCAGCTGAAGGACGTGCCGGGCGTGGTCACGCGCAGCGAGGGCACCGAGCCCAACCGCTTCGTCGTGATCGATCCCGTGTGATCGAGCGCTGGCTCGAGGCCGTCGTCGAGACGCCCGGGCTGACCGCGCTGTCCGGCGAGGAGGCGCGGCGGGTGCTGCTGGAGGACAGTCTGCGCGCGGTCGAGCTGGCCGAGCGCTTCGGCGGCCCGATCGTCGATGTCGGCTCCGGCGGTGGCGCGCCGGGGATCCCGCTCGCGCACGCGTTGCCGGAGCGGGAGGTGACGCTGCTCGAGGCGATCCGGCGGAAGTGCGACTTCCTCGAGCGGTGGATGCGTGAGCTGCCGAACCTCCGGGTCGTCTGCGGCCGCGCCGAGGAGCAGCCGGTGGACGCGTACGGCGTGGCGGTGGCGAAGGCGCTCGCGCCGCCGCCGGTCGCCGCCGAGTGGTGCCTGCCGCTCGTCGCTCCCGGTGGCGCGGCGGTGCTGTTCGTCGGCGAGACGGCGCAGGCCGATCGAGTCGCGCTGGTGGCCGAGCGGCTGGCCGCCGAGCCCGAGGAGGCGCCGCCGGGACTGCTCGTGCTGCGGAAGGTCGGCCCGACCCCGCCGGGGTTTCCGCGCCGGGCGGGCGTGGCCCGAAAACGTCCGCTCGCGTAGCTAGCGTGCGCGTGTGCCCGGCCGGATCTACGCGCTCGCGAACCAGAAGGGCGGCGTCGGCAAGACGACGACCGCGATCAACCTCGCCGCCTGCCTCGCGGAGGCCGGCGAGCGCACGCTCGTCGTCGACCTCGACCCGCAGGCGAACGCGACGTCGGGGCTCGGCGAGCGGGCGAACGGCACCTCGTCGCTCGACCTGCTCGACGGGATCCCGCTCCCGCAGCTCGCGAAGCGGACGCGCTTCGCGCGGCTCGACCTCGTGCCGGCCAGGGCCGAGCTCGCGGGGACGGCGGTCGAGCTCTCCCGCCGCGGAGACGGCGAGCGCTACCTCGCGGACGCGCTCGCGCGCGCGAGGGACGAGTACGCGTTCGTGTTCGTCGACTGCCCCCCGTCGCTCGGACCGCTGACCGTCAACGCGCTGGCCGCCGCCGACCGGGTGCTGGTGCCGGTGCAGGCCGAGTACTACGCGCTCGAGGGGCTCGCGCAGCTGGTCGGCTCGGTCGAGCTCGTCCGCTCGCGGCTGAACCCGCGCCTGGCGCTCGGCGGCGTGATCCTGACGATGGTCGACCGGCGGACGCGGCTCGCGGCCGATGTCAGCGACGAGGTGCGCCGGCACTTCGGCGACCTCGTCTTCCGTGCGTCGGTGCCGCGCTCGGTGCGCGTCGCCGAGGCGCCCAGCCACGGCCTGCCGGTGACGGCCTACGACCGCACGTCGGCCGGCGCCGACGCGTACTGGAAGGTGGCGATGGAGCTTGTCGGCCGTTCCTGACAAACGACGCGGCCTCGGCCGCGGGCTCGAGTTGCTCGTCGGGGGGCCGGGTGAGCCGGAGCTCGCGCACCTGCCCGTCGAGACGATCCACCCGAACCCGCGCCAGCCCCGGAAGCGGTTCGACCAGGAGGCGACCTCCGCGCTCGCGGAGTCGATCCGGACGCAGGGGCTCGTCCAGCCGGTCGTCGTGCGGCCGCGCTCGGCAGGCGGCTTCGAGCTGATCGCCGGCGAGCGGCGCTGGCGAGCGGCGCAGGAGGCCGGGCTCCCGACGGTACCCGCGCTCGTGCGGGCGGCGGACGACCGCGACACGCTGCTGCTCGGCCTCGTCGAGAACGTGGCGCGCGAGGAGCTCTCGTCGGTGGAGGAGGCGCGGGCCTACGCGCTCCTGCTGGACGAGTTCGAGCTCTCGCTCGGGGAGGTCGCCGAGCGTGTCGGCAAGGCGAAGCCGACCGTCTCGAACCGCCTGCGCCTGCTCGAGCTGCCCGACGACGTGCTGGGACTCGTGGAGCGCGGCGAGCTGACCGAAGGCCACGCGCGCGCGGTGCTCGCGGTGCCGGACCACGACGGACGCCGGGCGCTGGCGCGGCAGATCGTCCGGCGCGGGATGTCGGTGCGCGCCGCCGAGCGCGCTGCGCGGTGGGCCGGCGCGCGGACGAAGCCGCGCAAGGTCGCGCGGGTCGATCCGGCTCTCGCCGACCGCGTCCGCAAGGCGGCGGAGCGTGTAACCGGGTTCCCGGCGCGCATCGTCTCCGGAAACCTCGAGATCGCGTTCGCTGACGAGACCGAGCTCGCGGAGCTCGCCGAGGCGCTCGAGCGCGCCGCAGCCTAGGCCGTACCCAAAGCGGCAGGCGGGTCGTTGACCCATTGGCATGCTGCACGCTCCGCACGCGAACCTCGAGTCGTTCGAGGCGATCAAGCAGGACGACATGACCCGTGATCTCGTCCTGCGCATGTCCGCGCTCTCGCAGGCGGGCAAGCTCGGGCCGTTCCTGTTCGAGCTCGCGCGCGACGACGACCTGGACGACACGACGAAGGGCCGGCTCGCCGAGCTCGCCCACGACGAGAGCTTCCTGCTCGCGGTCGAGGACTACCTCCACCGCACCGAGATCGCCCACTAGCTCACACGCTTCACCCCCATTGGGTGACCCCCGGCCGGACGCGCCGGTCTAGGTTGCGCCGGGTGAGTCCTCCTCACCCCGAGAGCGGCGGTCGTCCTCGCGTTCTCGTCCTCGGCGGCGGTTTCGGCGGGATCGGCGCCGCCCGCAAGCTCGCGAAGGCGCCTGCCGACGTGGTGCTGGTCGACCGGCACGACTACCACACCTTCCAGCCGCTCCTGTACCAGCTGGCGACGGGGCTGCTCGAGCAGCCGGCGGTCGGCCACTCGATCCGCGACCTCTTTCACAAGCAGGACAACGTGCGGATCCACCAGGACAGCGTGGTCTCGATCGACCTCGACGCGCGCGAGGCGCGGTTCGAGGACAGCGCGTCCCAGTCGTACGACTACCTCGTGCTCGCGCTCGGCGCCGAGGTCAACTTCTTCGGGGTCGAGGGCGCGGCCGAGCACGGTTTCCCGCTGTACACGCTCCCCGACGCGGTGCGCCTCAAGGACCATGTGCTCGAGCGCTGGGAGGCGGCCGACCGCGACCCGTCGCTGGTCGACCAAGGAGCGCTCAACGTCGTCGTGGTCGGCGGCGGGCCGACGGGAGTCGAGACGGCAGGCGCGGTGGCCGAGCTCTACAACGGCGTCTTCACGAAGGACTACCCCGACGTCGCCGCCGGCACGGCGCGCGTGATCCTCGTCGAGGCTTCGCCGGAGATCTTCGCGATGTTCAAGCCGAACATCCGCGAGTACGCCGTGGAGGCGCTGACCAAGCGCGGCGTCGAGGTGCGCACGGGCGAGGTCGTCGCGTCGGTGACGCCGGAGCGCGTGATCCTCAAGTCGGGCGACGAGATCCCGGCGCACACGCTCGTCTGGGGCGCGGGGCTCCAGGGGAACGAGCTCGTGCAGTCGCTGGACGTCGAGCTCGAGCGCGGTAACCGGCTCGGAGTCGGGCCGGACCTGCGGCTACCGTCGCATCCCGAGGTGTTCGTGGTCGGCGACGTGGCCGCGATCACCGACGCGAAGACGCAGCAGGTCCTGCCCCAGCTCGGGTCGGTCGCCTTGCAGTCGGGTGAGCATGCCGGCGAGACGATCAAGCGGCTCGTCGCAGGCAAGGAAGCGGAGCCCTTCAGGTACCGCGACAAGGGGACGATGGCGATGATCGGCCGCGGTTCGGCGGTCGTGCAGATGCTCGGGGGTCGCACGATGAAGGGAGCGAAGGCGCAGCTCGCGTGGGGGACCGTGCACTTGGCGCTCCTGCCGACGAACGAGGACCGGGCGAAGGCCGTGGTCGACTGGGCGGGCGCCGCCATGACGCACCAGCGCACCGGCCGGATCCGGGTCGAGACCTAGCGAGAAGGGAGAGCCATGACAACCGCCGCACCCGAGGCCGCGCAGCGCCGCGCCGGGCGAGACGACGAGCCACGCCCCGCCGACGTCCTCGTCGTCTTCGGCATCACCGGCGACCTGGCGAAGGTGATGACGTTCCGCTCGCTCTACCGCCTCGAGCGGCGTGGGCTGCTCGATTGCCCGATCGTCGGCGTCGCCGTCGACGACTGGTCGCTCGACCAGCTGCGCGAGCGCGCGAAGACGTCGATCGAGGAGACCGGCGAGGAGCTCGATCCCACGATCTTCGACCGGCTCGTGAAGCGGCTCGCCTACGTCGACGGCGACTTCTCGGAGGCTGACACGTACGAGCGCGTGGCGAAGGCGATCGAGGGAGCACAGCAGCCCGTCTTCTACCTCGAGATCCCGCCGTTCCTGTTCGGGCGGGTCGTCCAGGGACTGCACGACGCGGGACTGACGGAGAACGCGCGCGTCGTCGTGGAGAAGCCGTTCGGCCACGACCTGCAGTCGGCGCACGAGCTGGCGGCCGATCTGCACCAGTACATCGACGAGTCCCAGCTCTACCGGATCGACCACTACCTCGGAAAGATGGGCCTCGAGGAGATCCTCTACCTGCGCTTCGCAAACGCGATGCTCGAGCCGCTCTGGGGCCGCAACCACCTCGAGTCGGTGCAGATCACGATGTTCGAGGACTTCGGCGTCGAGGACCGTGGCCACTTCTACGACCCGGTCGGCGCGCTGCGCGACGTCGTCGTCAACCACCTGATGCAGGTGGTCGCCGCGGCTGCGATGGAGGTTCCCTCCCGCCGCGACTCCGGCGCGATCAAGGACGCCGAAGCCGACCTCTTCCGGGCGGTCGAGACGGCCGACCCAAAGCACTACGTACGCGGGCAGTACGACGGGTACCGCGAGATCGACGGCGTCGCGCCCGACTCGACCACCGAGACCTTCGCGGCGCTGCGGCTCGACATCGAGAACTGGCGCTGGGCCGGGGTGCCGTTCTTCATCCGCACGGGCAAGAAGCTCGGCGCGACGGAGACCGAGCTGCGCCTCGTCTTCAAGCACCCGCCGAGGCTCGGCTTCCACGTACGGGCTCGGCGGCCGGAGCCGAACCAGCTGATCGTCCGGCTCGACCCGACGACGGGGATCAGGCTGGTCGTCGACGCGCACCGAGCCGACATCGCCGGCGCCTCGGCGATCACGCTCGACATGGAGTTCGGGGCCGAGGGCGGCGAGGGGCCGACGCCCTACGAGGTGCTGCTGCACGCCGCGATCGTGGGCGACAGCACCCGCTTCACCCGCCAGGACGGTGTCGAGGAGCAGTGGCGGATCATGCAGCCGCTGATCGACTCGCCGCCGCCCGTCCACAGCTACGCACCCGGGTCGTGGGGCCCGGCCGAGGCCGACGCGCTCGTCGCGGGCCACGGCCGCTGGCACGAGCCCTGGATCGACTAGCCGCGCCGAAGGAAGGAGAGCCTCACGATGACCGCCGTGACCCCGAAGGACGAGGTCGAGCGCCAGCCGCAAAGCGCGGCGATGCCCTCGCCGTTCCCGCCGATCGCGGACTACGCGTTCCTCTCGAACTGCCACACCGGCGCGCTCGTCGCGCCGGACGGGGCGATCGACTGGCTCTGCATCCCGAGCTTCGACTCCCCCAGCGTGTTCGGCAGCCTGCTCGACCGCGAGGCCGGCTTCTTCCGCTTCGGGCCGTTCGGGATCTCGCATCCGACCGACGTGGCCTACGTCGCGGGCACGAATGTGCTCGAGACGACCTGGAAGACGCCGGGCGGGTGGGTGCTGGTCCGCGACGCGCTGACGATGGGGCCTTGGGACCACGAGGACGCGGTCACGCCGCATACACGCCCGCCGGCGGACGACGACGCCGACCACATGCTCGTGCGGACGGTCGAATGCGTCGACGGCAGCGTCGAGGTCGAGCTGGTCTGCGAGCCGGTTTTCGACTACGGTCGGACGCCGGCGACGTGGGCGACGCCCGACGGCGATCGGCACGTCGCCGACGCGAGCGCGGGCGACGTCACGTTCCGTCTCCAATCCGACCTCGCGCTCGGGATCGAAGGCGACCGCGTCCGCGGGCGACACGTGCTGCAGGAGGGCGAGCACGCGTACTGCGCGCTCTCGTGGGCGGAGGGGCTGGCCGCGCCCCAGGACTTCGACGAGGCGGAGGCGAGAGTCCGCTCGACGATCCGCTTCTGGCGCGACTGGCTCGATCGCGCCCGCATCCCCGACCACCGGCTCCGCGACCCGGTGCAGCGGTCGGCGCTGACGATCAAGGGCCTGACGTACATGCCGACGGGCGCGACCGTCGCGGCGCTGACGACCTCGCTGCCGGAGACGCCCGGCGGCGAGCGCAACTGGGACTACCGCTACACGTGGATCCGCGACACCACGTTCACGCTCCAGGCGCTGCACTTCCTGAACCTGACCTGGGAGGCGGACGAGTTCATGCAGTTCGTCGCCGACCTGGAGCCGACCGAGGACGGCTCGCTCCAGATCATGTACGGGATCGACGGGCGGCGGGATCTCACCGAGTCGACCCTCGACCACCTCACCGGCTACGCGGGCGCCAAGCCGGTCAGGATCGGCAACGGCGCCTTCGACCAGCGGCAGAACGACGTCTTCGGCGCGGTGCTCGACTCGATCCTGCTGCACACGCGCCACAGCGAGCGCCTGCCCCGGCGCCTGTGGCCGATCGTGCAGTCGCAGGCGGAGTGCGCGACGGGCATCTGGCGCCAGCCCGACCAGGGCATCTGGGAGGCGCGTGGCAAGCCGCAGCACTACGTCTCCTCGAAGCTGATGTGCTGGGTGGCGCTCGACCGCGCGGCGAAGCTCGCGGAGATCCGCGGCGATCCGGAGCTGCAGGGCGGCTGGCACGCGACCGCCGAGGAGATCCGCGCGGACATCCTCGAGCACGGCGTGCGCGACGGCGTCCTGCGCCAGCACTACGACACGGACGCGCTCGACGCCTCGACGCTGCTCGCGGCGATCTTCGACTTCCTGCCCGGCGACGACCCGGTGCTGCGCCAATCTGTCCAGGCGATCGAGCAGGACCTGACGGAAGACGGCTTCGTGCTGCGCTATCGCACCGGTGAGACCGACGACGGGCTGTCGGGCAAGGAGGGCACGTTCCTGATCTGCTCGTTCTGGCTCGTGTCCGCCCTTGGCGCGATCGGCGAGATCCAACGGGCGCGCGACCTGATGGAGCGGCTGCTCCGGATCTCGTCGCCGCTCGGCCTCTACGCGGAGGAGTTCGACGCGCCGACCGGCCGCCACCTCGGCAACTTCCCGCAGGCGTTCTCGCACCTGGCCCTGATCGAGGCGGCGGCGCGGATCATCGTCCCCGAGATGCTGGAGGAGTACTGAGCATGGACGACTACGACGTCATCATCGTCGGCACCGGGGCCGGCGGCGGCACGCTCGCCCGCCACCTCGCGCCCTCCGGCAAGCGGATCCTGCTGCTCGAGCGCGGTGACTGGCTGGCGCGCGAGCCGGAGAACTGGCTCGCACAGGATGTGTTCGTCGACAACCGCTACGTGTCGGAGGACACGTGGTACGACTCGAGCGGCAAGCCCTTCCAGCCGCAGATCCACTACTTCGTCGGGGGCGCGACGAAGCTCTACGGCGCCGCGCTCTACCGGTTGCGCCAGGAGGACTTCGGCGAGCTGAAGCATCACGACGGGATCTCGCCGGCGTGGCCGATCACCTACGACGAGCTCGAGCCGTACTACACGAAGGCCGAGCACCTGTACGAGGTTCACGGCGTCCACGGCGAGGATCCGACCGAGCCGTACGCCAGTGGCGCCTACCCGTTCCCGGCTGTGTCGCACGAGCCGCGCATCCAGCAGCTGGCCGACGACCTCGCCGCGGCCGGGTACCACCCGTTCCATGCGCCCTGCGGCATCCGCCTGAACGAGTCGAACATGCCGTACAGCGCCTGCGTTCGCTGCGCGAACTGCGACGGCTTCCCGTGCGCGGTCCACGGCAAGTCCGACGCAGAGGTGCTCGGCGTGCGGCCGGCGCTCGAGCACTCGAACGTCGAGCTGCTCACGAACGCCCAGGCCGTGAAGCTCGAGACCGGCGACGGCGGCAAGACGGTGACCGGCGTCGTCGTCGAGCAGGACGGCGAGACCCGCACGTACTCGGCGGGTGTCGTCGTGCTCGCCTGCGGCGCGGCGAACACCGCGAAGCTGCTGCTCGTCTCGGCGACGGACGAGCACCCGAACGGGCTCGCGAACGGCTCCGACCAGGTGGGGCGGAACTACATGTTCCACAACAGCCAGGCCGTGCTCGCGCTCTCGAAGGACGAGAACCCGACGATCTTCCAGAAGACGCTCGGGCTGAACGACTTCTATTTCGCGGGTGAGGCGGCCGACTACCCGCTCGGGAACATCCAGATGGTCGGCAAGTCGCAGGCGCCGATGTTTCGCGGCGAGAAGCCGGGCGAGACGAAGCTGGCGCCGCAGTGGTCGCTGGAGAAGGTCGCCGCGCACGCGATCGACTTCTGGCTCTCGACCGAGGACCTGCCCGTGCCGGAGAACCGGGTCACCGTCGACGGCGACGGCAAGCTGACGCTGAGCTACACGGCCACGAACGAGAAGCCGAAGCAGGAGCTCTACCGGCAGCTGCACTCGATGCTGCACAAGCTGCGCATGGAGCCAGGCCACCTCTTCCACCGGTTCGCCTACCTGAAGAACGACATCCCCGTCGCGGGGTGCGCCCACCAGGCCGGCACGGCTCGCATGGGAGAGGACCCCGCCACCTCGGTCGTCAACACGGAGTGCCGTGCCCACGAGGTTGACAACCTCTACGTGGTCGACACGAGCGTGTTCCCCAGCATCGGCGCGGTCAACCCGGCGCTGACGGCGATGGCGAACTCGCTGCGCGTCGGCGACCACCTGCTCGAGCGGATGGGCGCCAAGCAGGAGGCGGCGGCGATCGCCGGCTGAGCGGCGGTAGCCGCCGCGCTCCGGTCCCGGGACCGTCTAGGTGAAGGCGTTGACCGCCCGCGCCACGATCAGCCCGAAGAGCGCGAGCGCGACCGTCGACTGCACGAGCATCGTGAACTTCGCCCTGTGCGTGAGCGGCATCACGTCCGTGGGGCTGAACGCGGTGGCGTTGGTGAAGCCGAGGTGCAGGTAGTCGAGGAACACGGGCCTCCAGCCCGGCGGCGCGAGCTCCGGGCTCATCTGCTGGGTGAAGGCGAAGTCGATCGGGACCTCCCGCCGGGAGCGCGCGAGCGGGCCGCCGCTGTCGATCAGCCAGTAGAGCAGCGCGAAGGAGAGGTTGTTCCCCAGCCAGACGAGCCCGCCCGAGGCGAGCAGCTCCTGCGGCGAGTTCGTGACGCCGATGCCCTTGACCAGGTCGTAGACGAGCAGCACCGTCGCCCAGAGCGCCGCCACGACGAGGAGGCTCACCATCCCGACGAGAACCGGCCGCAACCACGGCGCGCGAGGCGCCAGGCGGGCCGGATCGCCGGCGAGCAGGACGACGAGCAGGACGACCTCCACGGCGGGGAGCAGCCACGGCACGCGAATCGCGGCCTGGTGTGGAAGCCAGAGGCGCAGGGCGATGTTCAGCCCGAGGAACGCGACCAGCGCGAGCGCGGGTGGCCAGCGCGACTCGCCGAGGCGTGACGCGCGCGTCTCGTGCGCGAGTGCGGCCGTCGCTTCGTCGCGAGGCGCCACCGCGGCTCAGCGCTCGTAGCTGACGCGCTGTCTCAGCGACCCGTCGTCCGCGGGATCGAACCAGATCGAGATCATCACGGCGCCGCGGGCGGCCGGCGACTCGGCCTCCTCGGCCGCCTCGAGCGCGGCGCGCACGCCCCGGTCGCCGATCGCGTCCAGCGAGGAGTCGTTGCCGGCGCGCATCGCCGCCTCGTGCGCGCGGTCCCAGCAGCGCACCTCGACGTGGAGCTCCTCACCGTCCTCGCGCCGGATCAGGTAGTCGACGGCCCAGCCGTGCTGGGCGGGGTCGGTCAGCTCGCGTCGCTCGAGCAGCTCGGCCATCAGGCGGCGCGCCGCTCCTCACGGTTGTCCGGGTCG
>DASSMZ010000044.1:0-3532 GCA_035688325.1 Gaiellaceae bacterium | reverse complement strand
TCTACTCGCTCGGCTGCGTCCTCTACGAGTGCCTCGCGGGTGCGCGCCCGTTCGACCGCGAGAGCGAGCTCTCGGTCGTCTTCGCCCACCTCAACGAGCCGCCGCCGCGCCTCTCGGATCTCAGGCCCGAGCTGCCGAAGGCCTTCGACGCCGTCTTCGCGAGCGCCCTGGCGAAGTCGCCCGACGACCGCTACTCGACCTGTCGCGAGCTCGCCGCGGCGGCAAGGGCGGCGCTTCGCGGCAAGACCTTCGTGCGCCGAAAGGTCCGGCGACGGCGACTGCTCCTCGCCGCTGCTGCAGTGCTCGTGGCGGCGGGCGCCGTCGTCGCGGGCATCGTCGTCGCGGGCGAGTCCCACGGACGCAACGGGGCGGAAGCGGCCAGCGGGCCCTCGATCTCGCTCAGCCCGGGCGCGCTGAACCTGATCGACGCGCGGTCGCTGCGCGTGGTTGGCCGGGTCAGGTCGCAGGCGTTCGGAAACGGCGCCATCTCGATCGCTTTTTCCAAGCGCGCGGCCTGGGTCACGACCCCGAACCAGACCCTCGTGCGTGTCTCCCTGCCCACACGCAGGGTCACCCGCATCGACCGGCTGCCGTGGGTGCCGGGCAGCGTCGCGACCGGAGGCGAATCCGTCTGGGTCGTCCAGGACGCCGGGCAGGAGGTGCTGAGGTTCGACGCGCGGACCGGCCGGGCCGCGGGGCGCCTCGAGATCCGCGACCCGGGCGGCGCCAACGCAGACGGTGTCGTCTACGCCAACGGCTCGCTCTGGGTCAGCCGCGGCAACGGCGTGGTGCGGGTCGACCCGCGCACAGGACGCGTCGTCCGTCGATTCGCGGCATCCGCGCGCTATCTCCTGTTCGCCGACAAGGCGATCTGGGCGGGCGACCCGGGCAGCGGCCGGATCTGGAAGATCGACCCCGGCACGAGCCGCATCCAGCGGCAGAAGCTGCACGGCTGGCTCAGCGACCTCGCCGTCGGCGGCGGGTCGGTTTGGGCCCCGATCGTCCCCGACGGCGTCGTGTTCAAGCTGAGCGAGGACGACCTGAGCATCCAGGCGAGCCTCCCGGCCGGCGCGGATCCCGAACACGTCTCGTTCGGCCGCGGACACCTCTGGGTCGCGAACACCGCTTCGAACGCCGTCTCGCTACTCGACGACGTGTCGGGCGCGCGGCGGCGGCTGAGCTCGCAGGCGCGTCCGACGACGGCGGCCTACCACGGCGGCCTCGTCTGGACGGCGGCCGCGGCGGCACCGACGCCGCTACCGGCGATCAAGGGCGAGGAGCTCCGCGTGTCGACCCCGACCGACACGGCCGTCGACCCCGACCCGATGGGCGGACAGGATTCGGTTCGCCAGCTCATGTACGCGACGTGCGCGAACCTCCTGGACTACCCGGACTCGGCGGGGCTGGAGGGGACGCGGCTGCGCCCAGAGATCGCGGCGGCGATGCCGACCGTCTCGTCCGACGGCCGCACCTACACGTTCCGGATCCGGCCCGGCTTCCGGTTCTCGGCTCCCTCGGGCGAGCCCGTCACGGCGGAGACGTTCCGGCACACGCTCGAGCGCTCGCTCTCCCCGAAGAACCAGTTCTCCGCCGGGCCTCGGCTGGCGTCGGACATCGAAGGCGTGGCCGCCTACCGGGCCGGCACGGCCGCCCACATCTCGGGGATCAGCGCGAAGGGCGACGTGCTCGCGATCATGCTCGTCAAGCCTGCGGGCGACTTCCTCACCCGGATCTCGACGTTCGCGTTCTGCCCGGTGCCGCTCTCGATCCCGATCTACCGCCCGGGATTCACCGTGAAGCCGATTCCGAGCGCGGGGCCCTACTACATCGAGTCGATCCAGGGCGACCGGACGGTGCTGGAACGGAATCCCTACTACCCGGGGCGGCGGCCGCGACGCGCGGAGAGGATCGTCTACACGAACGACACCCCGACGCCGAAGGCCGTGGTGCTGGCCGACGACGGGGCTCTCGACCTGCTCCCGCACGACTTCGACAACACGACGCCACTCTTCGAGCCCGGCGGGCTGCTCGACCAGCGCAAGGGCCCAGGGAGCGCGGCGGCCCGAGCCGGCAGACAGCAGTACTACCCCTACGACGCGCCGTTGGTCGACGCGATCGTCTTCAACACGACGCGGCCCCTGTTCCGCGACGTCCGTCTGCGCCGCGCGGTCGACTACGCCCTCGACCGGAGCGCGCTCGCGGCGTCGTTCGCCGACACGCCGGCCGCGGACGTCGTGCCTCGGGCCGTACCGGGCTTCGATCCTGGACACACGCGGCCGGACCTCGCAGCCGCTCGCCGCCTGGCCGGAGGACCGAGGCGGCAGGCGGTGATCTCGATCTGTTTCGACCCGCGACTGCCGAAGCTGGCGGCGATCGTGCGGGCCGACCTCGCGCGGATCGGAATGACGGCCTCCGTGCTCTCCTCGCCGCAGTGCCCCGGGCACTACCGGCGCGCCGACCTGTTCTTCACGACGATCGGGCCCGACGAGCTCGATCCGCAGCCGTTCGTGGACCAGGCGCTCGACAGCAGCGTGTTCGGATCGCCCCTCGGTCCGGGGCCGTGGCGCGCGGCCCGGTTCCAGAGCGAGGTGCGCCGCGCGGCTGCACTCCGGGGGCGCGATCGCCTCGTCGCCTACCGCCGCGTCCAGGCGCAGCTCCTGCAGATGGCGCCGCTGGCGGTCTTCGGGAGCTATGTCTGGGGCGAGTACCTGTCGCCGAAGATCGGGTGCCGCGTCCAGCAGGCCGAGTTCGGCTTCCTCGACCTCGGCGAGCTCTGCAAGCCGGGTTAGGCCTCCAGCGTCCAGGTGAAGCGGGTGCGGGCCTCGCGCGGAGCCAGGGCGCTCGGCCGTGGCCCGCGATGGACGAGCAGCACCGGCGGGCGGGCGCGGCGCACGAGCGCCCGGCGCGTGGCGCCGATTCCCTCCCGTCGCCAGCGCGGCGACAAACCGGTCACGACGAGCGCGGCGTTCTCGACGGCGGCGACGAGCGCGTCCTCCGTCGGCTCGGCGAGGACGGGCCGGGTCTCGACGCCGACCACGCGCTGGGCCGCCAGTGAGGCGTCGGCCAGCAGGCGGCTCGCGTCGCGCCGGCCGCTCGACGACTCCGCCTTCGTCCCCACCAGGCTGAGCGAGGCCGCCGTTGCGGACGCGAGCCAGGCTCCGAGCTCGAGCGCCGCCCAGTCGTGCTCTCCGCCGCCGAACGGCACGAAGACTCCGGCCCCGGCGAGCTCGCCCGTCCGTGCCGAAAGCACCCCCACGTCCGCCGGCGCGCGCTCGAGCACAATCGCCAGGTCGGCTGGGAGCTGTTCGCCGTCGAGGCCGCCGGGCGCTTCCAGCAGCACGAGCCCGACGTCGTTCCCGCCGGCCAGGCGCACGACGTCTTCCGGCGGGTCGCGTGTCGTGAACACGGCCGCCCGGGTCGGTGCCGTCAGAGATGTCCGCCGCCTGCTCACGGCCGCCGCCTCCAGCTCGAGCTCACCCTCGTCGGCGACCAGGCAGGCGACGATCAGCTCCTGCCCCGGGAGCCGTCCGAG
>DASSMZ010000042.1:0-4369 GCA_035688325.1 Gaiellaceae bacterium | reverse complement strand
ACTACTGGCAGGATCATCGGCCGTCGACCCGTGCGGTCGTAGATCAGCTGGCCGAGGCCGTCGTGGAGGTGCTCCTGGAGGAGCTTGATCTCGGTCACGTGCTCGTGCACCAGCTCGTCCAGTACCCGTTCCGCCTCTTCTCGCATCTCGTCGAGCAGCGGCTCGCCCGGCTCTGCGAACCCGCGCGCGATCAGCTCCGGCCGCCCGACGGAGCCCGAGCCGTTGCCGCCGCCGAGCGTCGCGACCACGATCAGCACGCCGTCCTCCGACAGGTGCCGCCGGTCTCGCAGCGCGACGTCCTGGACGTCGCCCACGCCCAGGCCGTCGACGAACGTGACGCCGCTCTCGACGCGGCCGGTCAGGTAGGCGCCCGACTCGTCCAGCTCCACGACCGAGCCGTTCTCGGCGAGCACGATCCGGTTCGCGGGCACGCCGCTCTCCTCGGCCAGCCGTGCGTGGGCGGCGAGCATGCGGAACTCGCCGTGGACGGGCATGACCGACTTCGGCCGCACGAGCCCGAGCATCGTCCGCAGCTCTTCTGCGTAACCGTGGCCGGAGACGTGCACCGGCGCGATCTCCTGGTGGAGCACCTCGGCGCCGTTGCGGGCGAGCTGGTTGATCGCGTCGTGGACGCGCAGCTCGTTCCCGGGCACCGGCTTCGCCGAGATGATCACCGTGTCGCCGGCCTCGACCTTCACGGCCGGGTGGTCGCCGTAGGCGATGCGCACGAGCGCCGAGAGCGGCTCGCCCTGGCTGCCCGTGCAGAGGATCATCACGTCGCCGGGCGCGTGCTCGTCGAGCTCGTTCGGCCGGATCAGCGTCTCGTCCGGCACGTCGATGTAGCCGAGATTCCGCGCGATGTTCACGTTCTTGCGCATCGAGCGGCCGACGACGCAGACCTTGCGCCCGACCTCGACGGCGACGTCGATCGCCTGCTGCATGCGGTGCACGTTCGAGGCGAACGAGGCCACGAGGACCCGGCCCGTCCGCAGCGGGATCAGCTGCCGGAACGCCTCGCCGACGAGCCGCTCCGAGCCTGTCACGCCCGGGCGCTCCGCGTTGGTCGAGTCGCCGAGGAAGAGGTCGACGCCACGGTTGCCGATCTCCGCCAGCCGCCCGACGTCGGTGCGCAGGCCGTCCACGGGCGTGTGGTCGAGCTTGTAGTCGCCGGTGTGCAGGATCCGGCCGCTCGGCGTGTCTAGCACGATCGCGACCGAGTCCGGGATCGAGTGCGCGACGCGGACGAACTCGGCGCGGAACGGGCCGAGCTCGACGGGCGGGCCGTCGGGGTCGGACTCGCGCAGCTCGACCGAGCGCAGCAGGCCGTGCTCGTCGAGCTTCGACTTCACGAGGCCGAGCGTGAGCCGAGTCGCCCAGACCTCCTGCACGCGGACCTCGCGCAGCAGGTACGGCAGCGCGCCGACGTGGTCCTCGTGGCCGTGCGTCAGCAGCACCGCCCGCACGGGCGTGTCACGGTCGACGAGGTACGAGAAGTCGGGGAGGATCAGGTCGACGCCGAGGTGCTCGTCGCGGGGGAACGCGAGCCCCGCGTCGATCACGACGGCCTCGCCGTCGGCCTCGAAGACGGTCATGTTCTTGCCGACCTCGCCGAGGCCGCCGAGCGGGATGATTCGCGTGCTTCCGGGCATCGCCGCAGTGTAGGACACCAACGCGTTCGCACCGGCAGAGCCGGCGCGGACTCTCGATCGGCGTCGCCGAGCGCCGGCTCGGTCACCAGGGGTAACGAGTCGTGGCCCGAGACCCGATAGAGGGATCGTGCGGTTCTCGGCCCTCGCCTACGCGACCGTCGCGGCCGGTCTCGGCGCCACCGTGGCCGGGGGGCTCGCGGCTGTGGGCAAGCCGCTCACGGCGCTCGCGCTGCTCGCCGCCGCCGCGCTCGCCGCCGAGTTGCTCGAGGAGCCCGAGAGCGCGCGCGTCCGCGAGCCGCTCGGCCCCGGCGTCTTCCGCGTCGCCTCGGGGGTCGACCTCGCCGCCGTGATCGTGCTCGGGCCGTGGCGCGGCGCGCTCGTGGCCGGCTCCGCGGCGCTGCTCGCGCGCCTGGTGCGCGGCACCTGGCGGAACGCCGCCTTCCAGGCCTCGGCGTTCGCGCTGGCCTCGCTCGCCGGCGGCTACGCCTTCGCGCTCGGCGGTGGCCACACCGGCCACCTGACGCTTCCCGACGACGTCGTGTCGCTGACCGCGCTCGGGCTCGTCTACCTGCTCGTCTCGCGCGGCCTGCTGCAGATCGTCGGCGGCCTGGAGGTGCTGCAGCCGGACTTCGCCGCCGCGGCGGCCGAGGTCGGGCTCGGCGCGATCCTGGCGCTGTTCGCCCTCGACCACCCGTGGAACGCGCTCGCCGTGATCCCGGTCGCGCTCGCGGTCGACCAGGCGCACGCCAGGGTGCGCCGCTCGCGGCAGGAGACGCTGCACGCGCTCGAGACGTTCGCGAACATCGTCGACGAGCGCGACCCCTCGACCTACCGCCACTCGATCCGCGTCGCCGGCTACGTCGACACGCTCGCACGCGCGCTCGGCCTTCCCTATTCCGACATCGACCGCCTGCGCTGGGCCGCGCGACTGCACGACCTCGGCAAGGTCGCCGTCGACTCCGCCGTCCTGAGCAAACCCGGCAAGCTGCGGCCCACCGAGTGGGACGCCGTGTGGCGCGCGCCGCGGCTCTCGGCGCGGCTGCTGCGCCGCTTCGAGGTCTCCGCCGCGGAGGCACGCGCCGTCGAGTACCACCGCGAGCGCTACGACGGCCGCGGTTACTACGGCGTGCCCCCTGCCGACCAGCCGCTCGCCGCGCACTTCCTCGTCGTCGCCGACAGCTTCGACGCGATGACGAGCGACCGCGCCTACCGGCCGGGGCTCGGCACCGAGGAGGCGCTGGCCGAGATCGAGCGCAACATCGGCACGCAGTTCCACCCGGCGGTCGCGAAGGCGTTCGTCGCGCTCCAGCGCGGCGAGGACCCGTTCGCGAGCCTGACGGCCGAGGAGCGCGAGGAGATTCGCGGCTCGGCGACGCCCTACCGCGTCCCGGAGATCCGCGGCGCCCGCGACCTGAAGGAACGGCCGGAGCTGATCGCGCTTGCGGGCGTGATCGGCGCACTCGGCGGCGTCGGGCTCGAGCAGAGGTGGCTCGTCGCCGCGGGCGTGGCGGCGACGGCGCTCGGGCTCCTGCTGCAGGCCTGGATCCGCCTCCGCAGCGACCGGCTGGCGCGCGCGCTCGCAGCCGCCCTCGCGTCGGGCGAGCCCGACCGGGTCTTCGAGGAGCTGGCGGATGTGCTCGCCGACGCGACGCGTGGCGACTGGATCGCGCTCGTGCGCTGGCGTGAGGACGGACTCGGCGGTGAGGTCGAGCGGGCGCGCGGCGACGGCCCGAACGAGCTCGTGCTGATGAGCTGGCTCGTCCGCGAGGCCGAGGCGCGCGAGGAGCTGATCGCGAGCCCCGCCCACGAGCTCGGCGGCGACGGCGCGTACGTCGCCCTCCCGCTACGCCGCGAGAACAGCGCCCTCACCGGCTTCGTCGTCCTGCGATCGCCGCGCGCGCTCCGGCGGTACGTGGCCGCCGCGCTCGGCAGCTCGCTGGACGAGATCGGGCTCGCGCTCGCGCCGCGCCTCGAGCAGGCGGCCGAGCCTGCGATCGCAGCCGTTCAGGGCTGAGCCGCGTTCGTGAGGCGGACGGCGAGCCGCGCGAGCGACTCCCGCAGCTCGTCAGGACGAACGACCTCGAAGTCCGCTCCGAGCCCGGCCACGAACCCGGCGGCCCAGTCGAGCGAGTCGGCGCGCAGCTCGAGCCGCGTGCGCTCGCCGTCGGGAGACAGCTCGCCGAGCGTCGGCGGCACCCTCGCGGCGAGCTCCTGCACCTCCGCGTCGAGGAGCACCTCGATCTCCCATCCCCACGGCACGCGCGCGAGCATCTGCACGACGTGCGCGACCGGGTCGAACCCGGGATCGGGAGGCTCGACCGGGTCACCGATGCTCGCCTCGTCGATGCGGTCGGCGCGGAAGGTGCGGAGCTCCCCGCCACCCGCCGTGCGCGCGGGCACGTACCAGCGCCCACGGCGCGCGACGAGCCCGAGCGGCTCGATCTCGCGCGTGCTCCTGGTGCCGTCGCCGCGCGTGTAGCCGATCCGAAGCGCGCGGCGCCGCCGCACGGCTTCGCTCACGAGGAGCAGCGTCTCGCCGGAGGCCGGCGTCGGCTCGGGCTCGCCCGTCAGCCGCAGCTCGTCGCGCAGGCGCTCGACCCGGCGCGCGAGGCGCTCCGGGAGCACGCGCCCGATCTTGGACGAGGCTCCCTCGGCGCCGGTCAGCCCACGGCGTTCCGCCATCACGAGGCCGAACACGACGGCGGCCGCCTCCTCGTCCG
>DASSMZ010000267.1:0-6044 GCA_035688325.1 Gaiellaceae bacterium | reverse complement strand
GCCTCGGCGGCGAGCAGCGCGACGTCCGCCGCGGTCTCGGCGAGCGCGAGCGGGACGTCCGCCGCGGCCGCGAGCGCGCGCGCAAGGCCGGCGTCGCCCCGCTCCAGGTGCTCGAGCGCCGTCTCGTATGCGCGCGCGTCCTGCCCTGCCAGCGCGAGCAGACGGTCGCGCAGGTCGGCCGCCTGGGCGCGCGCGCCGGCCGCGCCGCTCCACCCTTCCGAGCGAGCCGCGGCCTTCGCCACGAGCGCGGCCGCGAAGGACGCACAGACGCCGGCCACCCAGCCGGAGGCGGGAACGGCCTCGGTCGAGGAGATCAACCCGGCGAGCTCGCGTGGCTCGGTCATCGGCGGGTCGGGCTCAGAAGAAGAACTGCTTCCACGCCGTCCACCAGTCGCCGCCGCGGGAGACGATCGTGCGATCGTCGATCCGCTCCACGCCGGGGCGGTAGCGCAGCTTCGCGACCGGGCCGGTCCACTTGTACTCGACCTTGATCTCGCACGGCTTGCCGGGGTCGTACGGGCGCACCGCGTTCAGGTCGGACAGCGCCTGCTTCGCTCCGGCCTCGATTGCTTCACGCGCGCGCGAGGGAACGAGGCTGCGGCCGCTCTGGTCGCCCGTGCCGCGCTTCACCTGCACCGTCGTGAGCCCGTCGCCGAGGAGCGCCGCGCCCTCCGCGCAAGCGGCCTGGTCGCCCGTCACCAGCAGTACCGGGCAGGCCCAGGTGCCGCACAGCGCGGCGTTGATCCCCGTCTCGCCGACGAGCGTGCCGTTGAACCAGACGTTCTGGAAGTCCATGCCGGAGACCGTGTGGTTCATGACCCCCTCACCCGTACCCGCGCGGGCGTGCATGCCGACGAACAGCGCCGCGTCGACGCCCTGCTCCAGGAACTCCGTGTACTCCGTCCACTCGTCCTGGACGACGAACTCGCAGTCGGGGTCGAGATCCTCGGCGATCAGGGAGTTGAAGGTGTAGCCCTCGCCGGCCCCGTGGCAGTCCATCACGACGATCTCCGTGCCCCCGGCGGCCTTCGCGCCGCGCACGGCGGCGTTGATCTCCTCGGTGTAGAGCTTGCGCGCCTCCTGGTAGAGCGTCATGTCGCCCTTGGGCCCCGTCTGGGCGCCCTTGATCACGCCGGCGCAGCCCTCGATGTCGCTGACGATGAAGACCTTCACCCTTGTAGCCTCTCACGTCGTGGACTCGGGGCTGGCGGGGAAGCGCGTCCTGGTCACGGGCGCGTCCGGAGGGATCGGCTCGGCCTGCGCACGCGCCTTCATGGCCGAGGGCTGCGAGGTCGTCGCCCACTTCCATCGCGGGCGCGAGCGGGCCGAGGCGCTCGGCGCGGCGCTCGTCGTCGGCGGCGACCTGCGCGACGAGACGGAGGCAGAGCGGCTGTTCGCCGACGCGGGGCCGCTCGACGTCTGCGCGGCGGTGGCCGGCGTGTGGCCGTCCGAGGACGTGCCGGTCTGGGAGCTGCCGCTCGAGCGCTGGGAGGAGACGCTGCGCGCGAACCTGCGCGCGACCTTCCTCACCGCTCGCGGCTTCCTCCGCGGCGTGGCCGAGCGCGGCCACGGGTCGCTCGTGCTCGTCGGCTCGACCGCGGGCCTCTTCGGCGAGGCCGGGCACGCCGACTACGCGGCCGCCAAGTCGGCGATCGTCCACGGGCTGCTCCTGAGCCTGAAGAACGAGATCGTCCGCGTGGCCCCTCGCGCGCGCGTGAACGCCGTCTGCCCCGGCTGGACGGAGTCGCCGATGACCCGCGGCTCGCTCGATGCCGAGACCTTGCGCCGGGTCACGCGGACGATGCCGCTCGAGAAGGTCGCGCAGCCCGAGGACGTGGCCGCCCAGGCGGTCGTGCTCGCCTCGGACGCGCTCTCGGGCCACGTCACCGGCCAGATCGTCACCGTCGCCGGCGGCATGGAAGGCCGCCTGCTCCACGAGCACTGAGCCGCGCCGCGTACAAACATCAGGCGGGCCCGCCGCCCGGGCCCGCCTGAGTCTCCCGTGAGAGAGCCGCAGTTACATCTCCGGAGGGGCCGCGCCGCATCGGGCCCTGTCCGTGTGGGATGGGCCCCGCCGCATCGGGCCCTTCCCGGCTTCGACGCTCTGCCCCTGCCGCATTGGGGCGCTCGTCGTATGCAGCAGGAGTATCGCCGCGCGGCCGTTGGTTGATCCATCCCCCATTCACGGTTGACCGCTTCGCTTCACTTCGTCAGTAGAGTCGCGCGGGCATGAACTCGAGATTCCAACAGCGTTTGCAGGACGGCCCGATCGTCGTCGGCGACGGCGGGATGGGGGTGCTCGTGACGAGCGCCGTCCCTCGATTGAGGTGCCCCGAGGAGGCGAACCTGCGCGCGCCGGAGAGCGTGGTGACCTTGCACACCAGCTTCATCCGGGCCGGTGCCGACCTGATCGAGACGAACACCTTCGGGGCGAACCGGCGCAAGCTCTCCCAGATCTACCTCGACGACGAGTTCGAGCGCATCAACAGCGCCGGGGTCAAGCTGGCGCGCGAGGCGCGCGAGGTCGCGGGGCGCGACGTCTTCATCGCCGGCTCGATCGGTCCGCTCGGCGACCTCGCCGTGCCGCCCGCGCAGCGGTCGGAGTACTTCGCCGAGCAGGCCGCGCTGCTCGACGGCCGCGGGATCGACCTGTTCATGGTCGAGACCTTCTACGACCTGAACGAGCTCGAGGCGGCGATCGAGGCCGTCCGCAGCGTCTCCGCGCTGCCGATCGTCGCGACGCTGACGTTCGACGAGGGCGCCGAGACGCTCGCCGGCGTCACCGCGGCCGCCGCGGCCGAGCGCCTCCGCCCGCTCGAGCTCGCCGCGATCGGCGCGAACCACGGGGCGGGGCTGCACGCGGCGCTCGCGGCGCTCGAGGCGATGGGCGCCGACAGCGGCCCGCCGCTCGCCGCCCTGCCGAACGTCGGCCTCGCGAGCCTCTCCGGCGGCCGCATCATCTACCCGCACGCGACGCCGGAGTACTTCGCGGAGTTCGCGGCGCACGCCCGGCAGCTCGGCGCGCGGCTGATCGGCGGCTGCTGCGGGACGACGCCGCTCGAGATCAGCGCGATCGCGTCGGCGGTCGAGGCCGAGCGCGCGCCGACGGCGCCGCTCGACGTGCTCGAGCGTGAGCTCCCGCAGCCGCACCTCGAGCGCGGCGCGTACGAGACCGAGCTGGCGCGGAAGCTCCGCGAGGGCGAGTGGGTCACGTGCGTCGAGCTCGACCCACCGAAAGGCGGCACCTACGACGCGATGCTCTCGGTCGCGCGGGAGCTGAAGCGCTCCGGCAACGTCGGCCTCGTCGACATCAACGACAACCCGATGGCGCGGGCGCGCGCGAACGCGCTGATGGCATCGGTCGCGATCGAGCGCGACTGCGGGATCGAGACGATCCCGCACCTGACGCCGCGGGACACCTCGATCATGGGGCTCGAGTCGCTGCTGCTCGGCGCCCACGCCGAGGGCGTCCGCAACATCCTCGCCGTCACCGGCGACCCGCCCGAGGTCGGCGATTACCCGGGCTCGCGCGGCGTGTACGAGGTCGACTCGATCGGGCTCTCGCAGGTGGTCTCGCAGCTGAACCGCGGCGAGGACTACAACGGCAAGGGCATCGACGCGCCGACGTCGTTCTTCCTCGGCGTCGCCGTCAACCCGTCCGCGGACGACATCCAGCGCGAGGTCGACCGCTTCCGGCAGAAGGTCGAGGCGGGCGCGAGGTTCGCGATGACGCAGGCGCTCTTCGACCTGACGTACCTCGACCGCTTCGAGGAGCTGATCGGCGGCTGGCCGATCCCGGTACTGCTCGGGATCTTCTACGTGCGCAGCTACCAGCTCGCGGTGCGACTGCACAACGAGGTGCCGGGAATCGTCGTGCCCGAGGACGTGCAGCGCCGGCTCGAGCGGGCGGGCGCGAACGCGGGCGCCGAAGGTCTCGCGCTCGCGAGAGAGCTGTACGCCCAGGCGCGCGAGAAGGTCGCGGGCGTCTACGTGATCCCGCCCTTCAAGCAGCCGGAAGCGGCGCTCGACCTGCTCGCCTAGCCGACGCAGGCGCCCGTCGAGACCCGGGAGTCGCCGGCGCTCGCGAGGTCGCGGCGGACGACCGACGCCGGAACGCCGTAGCCGCCGCCCCCCGCGTCGCGCGCTGCGAAGACCGTCGCCTGCACGGCGCCGCTGCCGTCGACCGCCGGTCCGCCCGAGTTCCCGTGCTGCACCTTTCCGCTCAGGCTCGTCACCGTGCGGCGCGTGGGGCCGTGGCCGTAGGCGTCCTGGGCGAGCACCGTCTCCGTCGAGCCGATGCGCCCGGCGCTCGCGCCGAGCGGGCCGTTGAGCGGGTAGCCGACGATCGCGATCGGCGCGCCCGGCCGCGGGTCGACCAGGCGCAGCGGCTTGGCGTCGAGGCCCGGGACGCGCAGGACGGCGACGTCGTCGTGCGGGTCGAAGGCCACGACCTGCGCGGCGGCCTGGCTCCCGCTCAGCTGGACCACCTCGGTGTCGCTCTCGCCGGCGACGACGTGCGCGGCCGTCACGACGAGCCCGGGCCCAGCGACCCAGCCGCTGCCCTCGACGCCGAGGCCGCACGCGGTTCCGAGCACGCGCACGACGCTCGGCGCGGCCGCCCGCACCCCCGGCTGCCTCAGCACGCGCGGGTCGGGCGGCTGCGTCGGCACCGGCGGCCCGGCGAAGCTCGGGAACGGGTCGATCCGCGCAAGCGCGTTCAACAGCCGCCGCGGCGGGACGATGTCGTTCAGCCGCTGGATCACGTACGAGCGCTGCACCGCCCGGCGCAGATCGGCCTGACCCGGGAGCTGCAGCGCCATCGCGCCGAGCACCCAGACGATCGCGAGCCCGATCAGCGCGCCGCCGAGCACGCCGCCGGCCGAGTCGAGCGCCCGCACGCCGCGCGCCCGCTCCCTGCCGCGGATGACCGCGCCGGCCGTCGAGCCGGCGACCTCGAACGCGACCGCGAGCAGCACCGCCGCCACGAGCGCGACCAGCGGCGCGTACTGCGAGCTCGACCCGTTCGTCAGCAGCAGCGGCACAAGCCGGCCGCCGAGGAACGCGCCCGCGAGCAGCCCCGCGAGCGACAGCCCGCTCCAGACGAGGCCCTGCACCGCGCCGCCGACCGCGGCCAGCAGCACGAGCCCGAGCGCAACCCAGTCGACCGGCGTCATTGCCGGGTTAGGCTAGACGCAGTGGACGGCGACGAGCTGCAGGCGTTCATCGATCGCTACAACGCCGCCTGGAACGCGCACGACGTCGACGCGATCGTCGAGCTGCACACGGAGGACTCGGTCTTCGAGAACCACGTCACGGGCGACGTCAACGTCGGGCGGGAGGAGATCGGGAACGCGATCCGCAGCATCTTCGCGGTCTTCCCGGACCTCACCTTCGAGACACGCAGGGCGTACATCCGGGACGACCTGGTAGTGCAGGAGTGGACCGCGCGCGGGACGCACGAGGGGACGATGAGGCGCTCCGGGATCGAGGTGGCGCCGACCGGCCGGACGGTCGACTACAAGGGCATGGACGTGATCCCGATCCGCGACGGACTGGTCGCGCGGAAGGACGTCTACTCCGACTCGGTGACGCTCCTGCGTCAGCTCGGGTTGACCGGCATCTAGCTACACTGGCTCGTCCCCGGGGGCGTAGTTCAGTTGGTTAGAACGCCGGCCTGTCACGCCGGAGGTCGCGGGTTCGAGTCCCGTCGCTCCCGTCTTGGAAATGCCTGCAAATGGAGGCATCGTTCGCCTGGCGATTCGATAGGCCAATGACCACGCCGGCGGTCTTGCTCCGCGTTTCCAGTAAGTAGCTCACTTGGAAGGGTCTCGGGCAGCAGATGGGCAGCAGAGACCTGTCACAGGTGCTCCATCCCATGCGCGAGCGCGCTTCCGTTGCGGCCTTTTCGGCGCGATCCCTCAGTCAATCGTTCCCGGTCGGGATCACCGTGGCGGGCTCCACCATCAGCAGGACCGTGCGTCCGTGCGCGCGCGGATGGTGAAGGACGCCACGCGGGATCGTCACACCCTGGTGCACACCAAGGA
>DASSMZ010000257.1:0-5476 GCA_035688325.1 Gaiellaceae bacterium | reverse complement strand
TGCCCGTGAACTGTGTCTCCTCCCAGTCACCGTCCGATCGTTGTGCGATGCAAAGCCATTCTGCAGCACGGCGCGCGGACGGGCGCTCGGCCTCGTCCGCAGCGACGTAGGCTAATAGCGCCCAGGCCGTCTGGCTAGCCGTGCTCGGGCCGCGTCCGCGCCACGCGGGATCGGCGTAGGAGCGGATGTCCTCGCCGAAGCCGCCGTCCTCGTTCTGGACCGAGTCGAGCCACGCGATCGCGCGCCGGAACGCCGGGTGCGACGGCGCCAGGCCGCACGCCTCGAGCGCCGGCAGCGCGGCGCCGGTGCCGTAGACGTGGTTGACGCCCCAGCGCCCGAACCAGGATCCGTCCGGCTCCTGCTCGGCCAGCAGCCAGTCGAGCCCGCGGCGCACCTCGGCCTCGTAGCCGGTCTCCGGCGCGAGCGCCTCGAGTGCGTGCGCGGTCACGTCGGCGCTCGGCTCGTCGGTCACCTTGCCGAAGTCGCAGAACGGCAGCTTGTAGAGCCAGTACGCCTCGTTGTCGACGTCGAACGCGCCCCAGCCGCCGCTCCGCGACTGCATCCCGGCCGTCCAGCGGAGGCCGCGGTCGACCGCATCGTGGCCGCGGTGGCAGCGACGCAGCGCGAGCGCGACGACGACCGTGTCGTCCACGTCCGGGTAGAGGTCGTTCTGGAACTCGAACGCCCAGCCCCCCGGCTCGAGGTCGGGCTTGCGGACGGCCCAGTCGCCGGCGACCGTGACCTCCTCGCTCAGCAGCCAGTCCGCCGCCTGCACGAGCGCCGGATGCTCGGGGCCGAGGCCGGAGTCGCGCAGCGCGAGCACGGCGAGGCCGGTGTCCCAGACCGGCGACTGGCACGCCTCGGGCCGCAGGCGGTCGCCCTCCTCGACCATGAAGCCCTGCCAACCCTCGACGGCGCGACGCAGCGTCTCGTCCTCGAACCCGTGGCCGAGCGCCGCCAGCATCAGGATCGACCAGACCCACGGCGGCTGGATCCCGCCCCACGAGCCGTCGGCCTCCTGATGCGCGCGGACCCAGCGCTCTGCCTCGCGCAGCGCTGCCCGCCGCAGCGGGCCGGGCGGCGCCGGCGGCCGCGTCCGGCCCGGGCGCGAGCCGATCTCGCGCAGGTCGAGGTCCGCGTGGCGGACGGGGCGAAGCGCGCGGCAGGCGGCCAGCGGCACGAACGTGCCCCGCGCCCAGCAGGCGAAGTTGTAGATCGAGAACGGCGCACCCGGCGGGAACAGCACGAGCTCGACCGGAATCGGCGTCACCCGCTGCCACGGCCACTGGCCGAGCAGCGCGAGGAAGCACTTCGTGAAGATCCGCGTCTTCGGGATCCCGCCGCGGGCCTGGATGAACTCGCGCGCCTTCGCGCCCGGGTCGACGCCGGCGAGCTCGAGCGCCGCGTACGCCTCGACCGTCGTGGACAGGTCGCCCGGGCCGTCGAACCAGATCGCCCAGGTGCCGTCGTCCCGCTGCCGCGCGAGCAGCTCGTTCGCGATCTTGCGGTCGAGCTCGGGCGTGCGCAGGCCGAGGACGTGGTGCCAGAAGAGGTGTTGCGCCGTCATCGTGACGTTCGACTCGAGCTCGCCCACCCAGTAGCCGTCGGGGTGCTGGAGCTCGAGCAGCCGGTTCGTCGCCGCCTCGATCGCGGCGTCGAGCCGCGTCTCCGTCGCCACGCTCATGCGGCCACCTCCTCCCTCGTGCTCGTGAGCGCGCGCGCCGCCGCCCGGCCGCTGCGAACCGCGCTCTCCATCGTCGCCGGCCAGCCGGTGGCGGTCCACGCGCCCGCGCGCGTGACGTTGTCGCGGTCCGTGTGCGGGCCGCGGCGTTCCGCCTCGCTACCGGGGCGCAGCGCGATCGTCGCCGCCGGCTCGCGGCTCACCCGCGACCAGAGCAGCTCGGCCGCGCCGAGTCGGCCGGTCAGCTCGCCGGCGATCCGGTCGACCAGCTCGCGGCCGCGCAGCTCCATCAGCTCGGGCGCGCCGGACGAGACGACGGTCAGGTACTGGCCGCGCTCGGGCCGGAGGCCGGTGAGCGCGCCGCGGTCGAAGACCCAGTGCGCGTCGCTGGCGAGGAGCGCGGCGAGCGGCGCCGCGAGCAGCGTGCGGTCGAGCCAGAGGTGGACGCTGACGATCGGCGAGTCCTCGAGCCTCGGCTCCGGCTCGCCGAGCAGGCGCGCGCTCTCGGCGGGCGGCACGGCGACGACGACCGCGTCGGCGTCCACGTCGTCGAGCGACTCGACCCGGGAGCCGGTGCGGACGGCCGCGCCGGCGGCCTCGAGCGCCCGGCCCGCCGCGTCGCCGTGCAGCTCGCCGAGCGGCGCCATCGGCAGCAGCAGGTCGGAGTCGCGACGGTCGCCGAGCAGCGCGGTGCGCACGGTGAAGTCGCCGGCCGCCGCGCTCGCCTCGGCGCTCGGCAGGTTCAGCGCCGGTCGGATGAAGACGTCCCAGAAGCGGTCGATCGCGGCCTGCGACTGCCCGCGCGCCCGCAGCGCGTCGGCGAAGGTCTCGCCGCCGGCCTCGCCCCAGCGCGCGAGCGCGCGCACGATCCGCAGGCGGTCGCCGAGCGTCACGTGCCGGTAGCGCAGCAGCGCCAGCGCCGACGGTGCGATCACGGCGGTGCGCCCGCGCTCGTCGACCACGGGCAGCTCGAGCCGCCGGCGCCACACGCCCTTCGCCTCGCCGACGCGCTCGAGGAACCGGACGTACTCGGTGAAGCACGCGAGGGCGATGTGCTGGCCGTTGTCCGGCGGCGGCTCGGGGTCGCCCTCGCGGCGCGGCAACGTCTGGACGGCGCCGCCGAGCGTCGGTCGCGCCTCGTGCAGCTCCACCTCGTGCCCGCCGTCGACGAGCTCGAGCGCCGCGCTCAGCCCGGCCAGGCCGCCGCCGACGACGACGACCTTCATCGGTCGTCCTTCGTTCGGAGCGAACCGGGCCCGCGGCGCGGACGGTCGAGCCAGCGAAGCCGGCTCGGCCTGAGGGCGACATCGCAAGCGACGTCGCTCATCGCAGCAGCCCCGCCCCGACGATGCGCAGCTTCGTGAGCGGCGAGAGCCGCAGCGAGCCGTCGAAGACGTCGAAGCCGCGCGCCTCGATCCGGTCGAGCGTGGCGCGGTAGAGACCGGCGAAGGTCGAGACGCAAGCCGCGCTGCGGGAGTCGAGCGTCTCGACGAGGCCGAGGCCGTCGTCCAGGTACGCGCGCGCGCGCGAGGCCTGGAACGCCATCAGCGCACGCCACTCGTCGCCGGCGTGGCCCTCGGCGATGTCGTGCTCGCCGACGCCGAACGCGGTCAGCTCGTCCTGAGGCAGGTAGACGCGGCCGAGCTCCCAGTCCTCGCGCACGTCGCGCATGATGTTGATCAGCTGCAGCGCGACGCCGAGCGTCTCCGCCCGCTCGACGTCGGCCGAGCCGTAGACCGCGACGCACGCCACGCCGACGGCGCCTGCGACCTTCCTGCAGTACTCGTGGAGCTCGTCGAAGCTCGCGTAGCGCGACTGCTCCGTGTCCTGGAGGCCGCCCGCGACGAGCGCGTGCAGCGCCGGCTCCGGGATGCCGAAGCGCGTGCGCGCGTCCGCGAGCGCGACGAGCATCGCGTCGGCCGGCGGCGCGTCGAGCGCCGCGCCGAGCTCCGCGAGTCGCGCGCGCTTCTCGCCCGTCGGCAGGTCGCCGTCCGCGAGGTCGTCCACGCGCCGCGCGAAGGCGTACACAGCCGAGATCGCCTGCCGCTTCTCGCGCGGAAGGACGCGGATCCCGTAGGCGAAGTTGCGCGCCTCGCGGCGCGTGAGCCGCTCGACCTCCGCGTATGCCTCGGCCACGGTCAACGGATCGCCGCCAGGGCCAGCCGCGCGCGCGAGGGCCGCGGCCGGCCGTTGAAGATGTCCCAGTCCGCTCGCTCCAGCGCCTCCAGCGCGGCGGCCCCGCCGCGGGCGAAGAGCGCCACCGCGCGGCCGACGCGCCCGCCGCCGAGCCGGCGGCCGAGCTCCTCGCCGCTCCCGAGCAGGCCGCGGGCGCGGTCGGCCTCGAACTCGAGCAGCGCGCGCAGCTCCGGGCTCGGGCGGTCGAGCTCCGACACGCCGAAGCGCGCCCGGTCGTCCGCCGGCAGGTACACGCGCCCGAGCACGAGGTCGCGCGGAACGTCCTGCAGGAAGTTGACGAGCTGGAGGCCGGTGCAGACGTCGTCCGAAAGCGCGACCAGCTCCGGTTCCGTGCGGCCGAGCACGCCGAGCACGAGCCGCCCGACCGGGTCGGCCGAGTGGACGCAGTAGTGCTCGAGGTCGGCCCACGTCGCGTACTCCGACACGCGCTGGTCGATCCGATTCGCCTCGATCAGGCGCAGGAACGGCTCGCGCGGGAGCGAGCAGGCGCGGATCGTCGGCTGCAGCTCGCGCATCACCTCCCACGTCGGCTCGCCGGAGTAGCACGCCTCCACCTGCCGCTCGAGCTCGTCCAGGACGCCCGGCCGGTCCCCCTCGTACTCGTCGCCGAGGATGTCGACGAGGCGCGCGAAGCCGTAGATCGCGCGCAGGTGCGGCCGGTACGCGCGCGGGAAGAGCAGTGACGCGACGGGAAAGTTCTCGGTGCGCGCCCGGGCGGCCACGGAGCTCGCGCTGGCCGGGTCCATGGGCACAACCTATCGCCGCCGGCCTAGCTCGACCCGCCCGCGTAGCGGTAGCCGAAGCCGCGCACCGACTCGATCGCGTCCGGCGGGACGCCGGCGGCGCCGAGCTTGCGGCGCAGGTAGCCGACGTAGAGCTTCACCTGGTCGCGCGACGAGCCGCGCTCGCCGCCCCACGCCAGCTCGAGCAGCTGGTCGTGCTCGAGCAGCTGGCCCGGGTGGTCGACGAAGGCCGTCAGCAGCCGGAGCTCGAGCGGCGTCAGCTCGACGTCGACGCCGTTCGCGCGCACGCGCCGCTGCGAGAAGTCGACCTCGAGCAGCTCGTCGGCGTACGTCTCGCGCACCTCACGCGACGGCGCGCGCCGCAGCACCGTCTCGACCCGCGCGAGCAGCTCCTGGCGGCCGAAGGGCTTGGTGACGTAGTCGTCCGCGCCGCCGCGGAGCGCCCGCACCTTCTCGAGCTCGGCGCCGAGCGCGCTGAGCATCACCACCGGGACGGTGCTCAGCTCGCGGATCCGCTCGAGCGTCTCCCACCCGTCGAGTTCCGGCATCGAGACGTCGAGCACGATCAGGTCGGGCCGCTCGTCGGAGAGCAGGCGCAGCGCCTCGCGCCCGTTCGGCGCCTCGGACACGGCGTAGCCGGCCCGCGCGAGCAGCTCGCAGACGAGCGTGCGGACGTCCGCGTCGTCGTCCACGACCAAGACCGACGCACCCGGCATGCGTAGCTCTTACCACACGCTTCCGCCGTCGCCGGCGCGAGGCGTCAGCTAGGCCGGGCAGAAGCAGGCGCCGGCGGACGCGCCGGGGTCGCCCCCGGTGCGGTCCGCCAGACCTGCGTGAGCGAGGCCCCGGGCCTGAG
>DASSMZ010000020.1:0-9832 GCA_035688325.1 Gaiellaceae bacterium | reverse complement strand
CGGCAATCACCAACCGATGCGCGGAATCGTCGACGCCGTTCCGCTCCCGCACCCCCTGTCCGTGATCGTCGTGATCGCCGGGCTGTTCATCGCCGCGGTCGTGGTCTCGCGGATCGCCGGCCTGCTCGCCGGGAGGCTCGTGGCACGGCGCGCGCTGCCGCGCGAAGGCGACTCCGAGCCGTCGACGCTCGCGCTCGCGCGCCTGCGCCGGCGCGAGACCGCCGCCTCGCTGACGCAGACGACGGTGCGCTACCTCGCGTTTACGCTCGCGATCGTCCTCTCGATCGTCGCGCTCAGCGGCGGCCGCCGGGCCGAGACGCTGGCGGGCGGCGCGTTCCTCGCGATCGTGCTCGGGTTCGCCGTCCAGCGCGTGCTCGCAGACTTCATCGCCGGCCTGCTGATGTTCTTCGAGGACTGGTTCGAGGTCGGCGACACCCTGACCGTCGAGCCGTGGGGGCTGTCGGGCGTCGTCGAGGAGGTCTCGCTCCGGTCGCTGACGCTGCGCAGCCTGAGCGGCGAGGTGATCCGCGTCCAGAACTCGCAGGTGCTGGCGACGCGGATGGTCCCGCACGGAGTGCGCGAGCTCGAGATCGAGCTGTTCGTGAGCGACGCCGCCCGCGGGCGGCAGCTCGTCGAGCGCCTCGGGCGGATCGTGCCCGCCGGGCCGACGCAGTTCGTGCGCCCGCCGAGCGTGGTCGAGACGGAGGAGCTCGGCGACAGCCTCTTCCGCATCACCGCGACGGCCGCCGTCGCGCCCGGCCGCGAGTGGCTGGCCGAAGACCTGCTGCCGAAGCTCGCGCACGAGCGCGGTGGGGAGATCGTCGTCCACGGGCCGGTCGTGACGCCGATGGACGAGCAGGCCGCGCGCCGCTACGCACGGGCCGCGTGGCTCGGCCGTGGACGCCCGCAGCCCCGCGACTCACTCGCCCGCTTCCGTGCGGTCGAGCGCCGCCTCCGCCGGGTCCGGGCTAGCGACCGACCGAGATGATGCGGGCGCGCCACGCGCCCTTCGGCGCGTCGATCTCGACCTCGTCGCCGGCCTGCCTCCCGATCAACGCCTGACCGACGGGCGAGTCGGGCGAGACGCCGCCGACGCTCGAGATCTCGACGTCCATGCGCGAGCCCTGCTCGTCCTCGAGCTCGACCTTCGAGCCGACGCCGACGACACCGGTGTCCGCGGCATGCTCGTCGACGAGCACGGCGCGCGAGAGGCGGTCGCGCAGCACGCGGATGCGCCGCTCGAGCAGTCCCTGCTCGTTCTTCGCGGCGTGGTACTCGAAGTTCTCCGAGAGGTCGCCGAAGCCGCGGGCGGTCTTGATCGCCTCGACGACCGCGGCGCGCTTCGGGCCCTCGAGCTCCGCCAGCTCGCCCTCGAGCCGCTCCTTCTGCGCAGCGGTCAGATGCTCGGCTTTCTCGTTGGGCATCGCGGCAGGGTACCCGGCCCCTGCTACGGTTCGGGGACGGGTGGCAATCCCGCCGCCCGGTGAGATGAGCTTCTCGTTCCTCCTTCGGGCGTTTCGAGGCCGGCAAGTCTCGAGCCCGTAAGGAGTCGAACCCAATGTCACAGCAGTCGTTCCGTCGGCTCGGCGTGTGCGGTCCCGTCGTGGACGCGCTCGCCGCGCGCGGCATCACCAGCCCCTTCGACATCCAGGAGCGCGTGCTCCCGGATGCCCTCAGCGGCCTGGACGTGCTCGTCCGGTCGCCGACCGGGTCGGGGAAGACCCTGGCCTTCGCGCTGCCGATCGTCGAGCGAACCGAGGCTCGCGACGGCCGCCCGTCGGCGCTCGTGCTCGTGCCCACGCGCGAGCTCGCGGCACAGGTGACCGACGAGATCGCCCCGCTGGCGAAGGCCCGCGGCCTCTCGGTCGCGCCGGCGTACGGCGGCGTCCCGATCCGCTCGCAGGCGAACCGGATCAAGGGCGCGCACGTGCTCGTCGCGACGCCCGGCCGGCTCGAGGACCTCGCGCAGCGGCGCCTCGTCGATCTCTCCCGCGTCCGGACGTTCGTGCTCGACGAGGCCGACCGCATGCTCGACATGGGGTTCCAGCCGCAGGTCGACAAGCTCGTGCGACGGCTGCCGCGGAACCGGCAGACGATGTTCTTCTCGGCGACGCTCGACGGCGAGGTGGGCGTGCTGGCGCGCAAGTACACGAACAGCCCGTCGCGGATCGAGGGCTCGCTGCCCTCCGACCGGCAGCCCGGCGAGATCGAGCACCGCTTCGTGCCGGTCACTGCCGACACGAAGGTCGAGGCGCTGGTCGAGCAGATCCGCTCGTCGGGGTCGTCGCTCGTCTTCGTCCGCACCAAGCGCGGCGCCGACAGGCTCGTCCAGAAGCTCTCGCGGCACGGGATTGCAGCCGCCGCGATGCACGGCGGCATGTCGCAGAACGCGCGCGAGCGGGCGCTCGCCCATTTCGAGAGCAGCAAGGTCGAGACGCTGGTCGCGACCGACGTGGCGGCCCGAGGCCTCGACCTCGAGCACATCACGCACGTGATCAACTTCGACCCACCGGAGGAGGACAAGGGCTACGTTCACCGGACGGGGCGCACCGGCCGGGCCGGCCGCACCGGCACGGCGATCACGTTCGTGCTCCCCGACCAGCAGGCCGAAACGAGCCGCGTCGCCCGCCGCCTCGGTCACGGCGAGCAGTTCGAGGACGCCGGCATGCGCTCCGCGCCCGCGCGACTCGTCTACACGAGCCGCCGCGGACGCCGGTCGAAGTGGTAGCGGCCGTTCAGCTGCCGAGCAGGGCCCGGTCGAGGAAGCCGACGACCCGCCGCTCGTATTCCTGCGGTCGAGCCGCCAGGCCGTGGGTGTGCGAGGTGTCGATCTTCCAGATCTGCTTGGGCCCGCGCAGCCCCTCGTAGTACCGAGGCTGGTTGTCCTCGCCGCCGGCGCCTCGGGTCGCGTGGATCAGGAAGACCGGCGTCTCCTGGATCCGGCCGGCGAGCGCTTTCAGGTTCGGTGGTGGGAGCCGGTCCGAGAACACCGCCATCCCGGCGGTCATCACGCCCGAGAAGACGATCTCCGGAACCTTCTCGACCGTCGTCCGGACCGTGTCCTCCCGGACGGAGCGCGAGCCCGCACCGTCGGAGACGACGGCTCCAAGACCGCCCGTCTCCGCGGCAGTCTGCAGGAAGGCCTCGCCTCCGACCGACAGGCCGAGGCCGCCGATCCTCTGCGGGTCGACGTCGCCGCGGCCGCGCAGGTAGGCGAGCGCGCCGATGAGATCCTGGTCGAAGCCCCAGCCGAGCGCATTCGGATCGCCTTCGCTCGCGCCCTCGCCGCGGCGGTCGAACACCAGCACGCCGTAGCCGTGGCGGACGAGCATCCTCGCGTGCGTCTGCGTACCGTTCTTGCCCGGGCACACGATCACGGTCGCGCCGTTCCTCGACGGAACGAGCCAGCCGGCGAGCCTCAACCCGTCGCTCGATCGGAACGACACCGCCTCGTACGGCGCGCCGAGGCGCCCGTTCGGCGTCTCGAGCCGCGCGACGTGCGTGAACCCGTACGACAGGAACAGCGGGAGCAGCACGAAGAAGCCCGCGAGTGCGCAGGAAACGGCGAGCAAGGCGCGCCGCACGTAGCGCCGGCGAGGCGAGTCGTCTCGTCTCCGCCAGCGCCATGCCGTCCGCGTGCCCACGGCCACGAGCGCCGCCCCGCCGGCGACCGCGACCAATCCGGTGAAGTCGTCCCCGGAGAGCCCTGCGTCCGGGCCGTAGTACGCCGGCTCGACGCTGCCGGCCACGACGCCGAAGAGGCCGAGCACGATCGCGAGCGCGGCCTGGAAGCCCGGGCGGAGACGCGGGTAGGCCATCGCCGCCACGGCGAGGACCGCGACAGGTCCGAGGCCGCTGACGAGGTGGTCGGCGGCCGAGGTCCCGGGCTCGGGTTGGAAGAAGCTGTCGTCCAGGACGTGCACGCCGACAGCGGCGAGCCCAGCCGCAGCGACCTTCGTCTCGACACGCGCGGCGCCCGCGCGCTCCCGGAGGCTGCTGCGAGCCGGCGCCCGATCGGCAGCGACGCTCATGGGGTCGAGCGTCTCACTCTCGAGCAGCCGCCTCAGTGCGGCAGACAGGTAGGCCGGGGTTCGGGTAACCGGCCGATTGCTTCCCCTGTCGGCCGAACGGCGCTAGGGTCGTCGTGAGGCTGTCTCGCATGGTTGGGAGGTAGGCGATGGCGACGGCAGTGCCCTCGAAGCTGGCGCACGCCGAAGAGCGGCGTGCTCGGTCGCTGGTTCCTGCGACGGCGGTGCTCGCGGTCGCCGCCGCGGCGGCGTCGCTCGGGTTCGCCCTCGCGGCGAGCAGCCCCGACCCCACGCAGGTGTTCCTGATGGAGTGGGTCGCCGTTCCCTACGCCGTGGCGGGCGTGATCGCCTGGTGGCGGCGTCCGGCGAGCCGACTTGGGCCGCTGATGGTCGCAGGCGGGCTCGCGAGCGCCTTCTCGGGCTGGCAGCTCGCGGACGCCTCGGCGCCGTACACCTTCGGCGCTGCGTTCGACATCCTGCCGGCCGCGCTCTTCGTGCACGTGTGCCTCGCGTTTCCGGACGGCCGGCTGCGCTCGACGTTCGAGCGCGCGCTCGTCACCGTCGCCTACACGTCGGCGGTCGGGCTGCAGCTGGTGAAGCTCCTCCTCGGCGGCGTCGACCCCGCCAACGTGGTCGACGTCTGGCGCCAGCCCGACCTGGTGGCGACCATCGAGGACGTCCAGCTGCTCTCGCTGAGCGGCTGCGCCCTCGTCGCCGTCGGCGTCCTCGGCGGTCGGCGCCGGCGGTCCGGCCGGCCGCGGCGGCGCTCGATCGCGATCGTGATCGACTCGTTCGCGATCGCTCTCATGATGATCGCGGTGCTCTTCGTGCTGGCCGCGTTCGACCTGCCGGGCTTCCGCGAGGTGCAGCGAGCCACGCTCTTCCTGATCGGCCTCTCGCCGCTCGTGTTCCTGTTCGGCCTGCTGGACGCGCGGCTCGCGAGGTCGGCGGTCGGCGACCTCGTGCTCGAGCTTCGCCGGGACCCGGCTCCTGCAGACCTGCGCGATGCGCTCGCCCACGCGCTGCGCGACCCGTCGTTGACGCTCGCCTACTGGCTGCCGGACTTCGAGGCATACGTCGACGTGAACGGCCGGCCGGTGCAGCTGCCCACCGACGAACGACACACGGCGACGCTGATCGAGCAGAACGGCGAGCGCGTCGCGGCGCTCGTCCACGACCCGGCCCTCGAAGACGAGAGCGAGTTGCTCGAGGCCGTCGGCGCGGCGGCCGGCATGTCGCTCGAGAACGCTCGCCTCCACGCCGAGCTCCGAGCGCGCGTCGAGGAGCTCAGAGGCTCGCGGGCCCGCGTGATCGAAGCCGGCCAGAAGGAGCGCCAGCGGCTCGAGCGGAACCTGCACGACGGCGCGCAGCAGCGCCTGATCGCCCTCTCGCTACGTCTCAGGCTGCTCGAGAAGCGGCTCCCCGAGGAGCCCGAGGCGCAGCACGAGCTCGACGCGGCTCGCCGCGAGATCGCGCTCTCGCTCGACGAGCTGCGAGACGTCGCGCGCGGGATCCATCCGGCTGTCCTGAGCGGCCACGGGCTCGCGGTCGCCGTCGACTCGCTCGCGGCCCGGTCGGCCTTGCCAGTACGGCTTGCCGTCGAGGTCGACGGCCGGCTCCACGAGCACGTCGAGGTCGCCGCCTACTACGTCGTCTCCGAGGGCCTGGCGAATATCGCGAAGCACGCGCGGGCGTCCGAGGCCCGCGTCTCGATCGAGCGACGCGCCGGCCGCCTCGTCGTCGAGGTCGTCGACGACGGCGTCGGCGGCGCCGACACGGAACGAGGTAGCGGCCTCCGCGGTCTGGCCGACCGGGTCGAGGCGGTCGGAGGCCGGCTCCGTGTCTGGACGCCCCTGGGCGGCGGCACCCGCGTGCAGGCGGAGATTCCGTGCGCGTAGCGATCGCCGAGGACAGCGTCCTGCTGCGCGAGGGCCTTGCGAGGCTGCTCGACGACGCGGGCATCGAGGTGATCGCCCAGTGCGACGACGCGGACGACCTCCTCCTGAAGGTTCGGAGCTACTCGCCCGACGCGGCGATCGTCGACATCCGCCTACCGCCGACGCACAACGACGAAGGTCTTCGCGCCGCGCTGGAGATCCGCTCGAAGCACCCGGACGTCGGCGTGCTCGTCCTCTCGCAGTACGTCGAGCTCGGACTGGCGCTGAAGTTGCTCGCCGATTCCGCCGAGGGCGTCGGCTACCTCCTGAAGGACCGGATCAGCGACGTGGACGAGTTCGTCGCCGCGCTCCGTCGCGTGGCCGACGGCGGTTCGGCGCTCGACCCGATCATCGTCTCGACGCTCCTGTCGCGCGAGCGCCCCGGCGACCCGCTCGCGCAGTTGACCCCGCGTGAGCGCGAGGTGCTCGAGCTGATGGCCGCCGGGAGCTCGAACCAGGGCGTCGCGGACGAGCTGGTGATCACGGTCCGCGCGGTCGAGAAGTACGTCTCGAGCATCTTCACGAAGCTCGGGCTGCCTTCGACCGGCAGCGAGTCGAGGCGCGTGCTCGCCGTGCTGACGTTCCTTCGTACCTGAAGAAGACACCAGAAACCCGCCCCTGGAGCGACGGGTCTACCGGCTTACGGCCGGCGCGGGTGTCGTGCGAGCTTCGGCTCGACCCACCGACGAAGGGAGCCGAGATGAAGAGCCGCGTGATCCAGGACGGGCCGGAGCCTGACCGCTCCGGCCACCACAGCCCGAGGGAAGCCTGCGAGAAGCAGATGCAGCGGGCGCTGAACGTCGCAGGCCGTATGGGGCACTGGAGCGCGACCCACTGGAAGACCGCCGTCTTCGGCTGGCTCGCCTGCGTCGTCGTCTTCTTCTACGTCGGGAACACGCTGGTCGGCCTCAAGCAGATCGAGCAGAGCGACGCCGGAGTCGGCCAGTCGCACAGGGCCGACCAGATCTTCAAGCAGGCGTTTCCCGAGCGCGCGCCGCAGGAGGAGTTCGTGCTGGTTCAGAGCACGACGCAGACGACCGGCGACCCCGCCTTCCGGGCGACCGTCGACGACGTTCTCGCCGTGGTGAACGGGAGCCCCCACGTGAAGAACGTCGACTCGCCCTACGACCCGCAGCACCGAGACCTCGTAACGCGGGACGGCCGCTCGGCGCTCGTCACCTGGGAGATGAAGGGCGATCGCGACCAGGCGATCGACAACATCGACGCGCTGTCCGCCAGGACGGAGACGGTTGCCGCACAGCATCCCGGCTTCTACGTCGGGCACGCCGGAGTGAGCTCGGACAAGGCGCTCGACAAGCTGTTCATCGACCAGCTCGCGCTTGCAGGCGAGCGCTCGATTCCGATCACCATCGGCGTGCTGCTGATCGTGCTCGGGACGCTGGTCGCGGTCGGCGTCCCGATCCTGCTGGCGCTCACCGGCGTGCTCGGCACGATCGGGCTCGTGGCGCTCACGAGCCACCTCGTCCCCGCCGACTCGAACGTGAACGCGGTCATCCTGCTGATCGGGCTAGCGGTCGGCGTCGACTACTCGCTCTTCTACGTCAAGCGCTGGCGGGAGGAGCGCGCCGCCGGGAAGGAGCCCGACGAGGCGCTGGACATCGCTGCCGCGACCTCCGGCCGCTCGGTCCTGATCTCGGGCTTCACCGTCCTGGTGGCGATGGCAGGGATGTTCTTCGCCGCCGACAAGACGTACCTCTCGTTCGGAGTTGCGACGATCATCGTCGTCGGCGTGGCGATGCTCGGCTCGCTCACCGTGCTGCCGGCGCTGCTGTCGAGACTCGGCACGAACGTCGACAGGGGGCGGATCCCGTTCGTTCACCGCCTCCGCAACGACGGCGAGGGGAGCCGCCTCTGGGGCGTGATCCTGCGGCCGACGCTGCGGCATCCGGTGGTCGCGGTGGCGCTGGGCGGCGGCGCGCTCCTGCTGCTGGCGCTGCCTGCCCTCAGGATCCACACCGCGCAGAGCGGCTTCGAGGCCCTGCCGAAGAACGCCCCGACGGTCGAGACGATCCAGCGGGTCCAGAACGCCTTCTCGAACGGGAACGTGACGCCGGCCCTCGTTGCGGTCAAGGCGGACACGGACTCCCCGGAGACGCAGCGTGCGATTGCGGCGCTGAAGACACGGGCGCTGGCGAGCGGCCGGGCGAAGTCGCCGATCGACGTCGAGATCAGCGCCTCGCACGACGTCGCCCGCGTCTCGATCCCGCTCGTCGGCGAAGGAGTGGACAGCAAGAGCAACGCAGCGCTCGAGACGCTCCGCGGCGACATCCTGCCGGCCACCGTCGGTCGATTGCCGGGCGCGACCTGGGCCGTGACCGGGCTGACGGCACAGTCCTTCGACCAGAACGCGTTGTTGAAGCGCAAGGCCCCGATCGTGTTCGCGTTCGTCCTGACGTTCGCGTTCGTGCTCCTGCTCGTGGCCTTCCGCTCGATCGTGATCGCGCTCAAGGCGATCGCCCTCAACCTGCTCTCGGTCGGTGCCGCCTACGGCGTGCTGATCCTGGCGTTCCAGTACGGCTGGGGCGCGGGGCTGCTCGACTTCACCTCGAACGGCGGCATCGCCTACTGGCTGCCGATCTTCATGTTCGTGATCCTCTTCGGCCTCTCGATGGACTACCACGTCTTCATCCTCAGCCGGATCCGCGAAGCGTACGACCGCGGGCTCTCGACGGAAGAGGCGATCGAGAGCGGCATCACGAGGACGGCCGGAGTCGTCACGAGCGCCGCGATCGTGATGGTGGGAGTGTTCTTCGTCTTCGCGTTGATGCCGATCCTCGACATGAAGGAGATGGGCATCGGCCTCGCGGCGGCGGTGCTGATCGACGCGACAGTCGTCCGCGCGGTGCTGCTGCCGGCCTCGATGAAGCTCCTCGGCGACTGGAACTGGTACCTCCCGCGCCGGCTCGAGTGGCTACCGCGGCTCGCACCGGAAGTCGACCTCGGCAACACGCACGGGCGCGTCGATGCTCCGCCCGTGCCGGCTGCGTAGCCGGAACATCCCGGGGCGCGGCAAGCCGGCCGCGCCCCGGTGCGTCCTTTGCCTTAGGCCGCTTCGGCGAGCTCGCGCTCGAGCTTCGTCAGGGCCTCGGCCTCGAGCTGGCGCACCCGCTCGCGCGTGATGCCGAGCTCCTTGCCGATCGCCTCGAGCGCCTTCGGCTCGCCGCCGATGCCGAAGCGCAGCTCGACGATCCGCCGTTCCCGCTCGGGCAGCGCCGCGATCGCGCGCCGCACCTCGTGCCGGCGCAGCGATTCGACGGCGTCGACCTCCGGATCGGCCGCGGCCTCGTCGTGGAAGAGGTCGCCGAACTCGCCGTCCTCCTCCGAGCCGATCGGCCGGTTGAGCGAGACGTTCGCCTCGACTGCGCCGAGCGCCTCCTCGACGTGCACGAGGTCGAGCTCGGCCTCCTCCGCGAGCTCCTCGCGAGTCGGCTTGCGCCCGAGCTTCGTCTCGAGCCGGCTCTGCGCCCGCGAGAGCTTCACCCGGCGCTCGTTCACGTGCGTCGGGATCCGGATCGTCGCGGACTGGTTCGAGATCGCCCGCTGGCAGGCCTGGCGGATCCACCAGGTGGCGTAGGTCGAGAACTTGAACCCCTTCCGCCAGTCGAACTTCTCGACCGCGCGGTTCAGCCCGATCACGCCCTCCTGGACTAGGTCGAGCAGCGGCAGGTCCTTCCGCTGGTAGCGCTTGGCGATCGAGATCACCAAGCGCAGGTTCGAGTTGATCATGCGCTCCTTGGCCTCGCGGTCGCCACGCTCGACGCGCTTCGCGAGCGCGACCTCCTCCGCCGCCGTCAGCAGCGGATAGCGGCCGGCTCGGTGCATGAAGAGCGAGAGCGCGTCGCTCGG
>DASSMZ010000233.1:0-3780 GCA_035688325.1 Gaiellaceae bacterium | reverse complement strand
CCGAGCGTGAGCGCGATCGCCATCGGGTCGTTGCCGCCCGACTCCGCCTCGAGCGTGCGCGCCAGACGGCGGCGGATGTGCGTGAAGCGCAGGGTCGCGAACACGGCGGCGGCGTCGGTCGACGCGACGACCGCGCCGAGCAGCATCGCCTCGAGCCACGACAGGTCGAAGAGCCAGCGCGCGCCGAGGCCGGTGATCAGCATCGTCACCACCACGCCGATCGTGCTCAGCAGCGCCGCCGGGACGGCCACCGGGCGCAGCCGCCGCCACGACGTCTGCAGCCCGCCTTCGTAGAGGATCAGGCCGAGGCCGATCGTGCCGACGCGGCGCGCGAGGACGGCGTTGTCGAAGTCGATCCCGCCGGGCCCGTCGGAGCCGAGCAGCATCCCGAGGCCGAGGAAGGCGACGAGGACGGGAAGCCCGGTGCGCGCCGCGACCAGCGCGACGGCGATGCTCGCGGCGAGGACGGCGCCGACGAGCAGCAGGGCGGTGCCCAGGTGCACGGCTCCATCTTGACGGCGAGGGCTCCCGCGCTCGCTTCTGGTATGCAGCAGGGGTGTCGGGAGTCGAGCGCCAGCACTACAACGTCACGTTCACGCTGCTGGCGGTCGCGGCCGTCGCCTACGCGCTGCTGCAGTCGCTCGTCGCGCCGGCCCTGCTGACGATCCAGGAGGACCTGCACACGACGACGGCGGGCGCGGCCTGGATCCTGACGGCGTACCTGCTGAGCGCGTCGGTCATGACGCCGATCGCCGGGCGCCTCGGCGACATGTACGGCAAGAAGCGCGTCATGGTCGCGGTGCTGGTCGTGCTGGCGCTCGGGACGGCGCTGGCGGGGCTTGCCAGCTCGATCGGGCTGATGATCGTCGCCCGCGTGATCCAGGGCGCCGGCGGCGCGGTCTTCCCGCTCTCGTTCGCGATCATCCGCGACGAGTTCCCGCGCCCGCGCGTGCCGCATGGGATCGCGATGATCTCCGCGATCATGGGCATCGGCGGCGGGCTCGGGATCGTGCTCGCGGGGCCGATCGTCGCGCACCTCTCCTACCACTGGCTGTTCTGGTTCCCGCTCGTCGCGGTGATCGTGGCGACGGCTGGGATCGTCGTCTTCGTGCCGGAGTCGCCGGTGCGCACGCGCGGGCGGATCGACCCGCTCGGCGCGGTGCTGCTGGCGGCGTGGCTCGTCGCGCTGCTCGTCCCGATCAGCGAGGGGCCGACCTGGGGCTGGACGTCGCCGAAGACGCTCGGCCTGTTCGGGCTGGCGGCGGCGCTGATCCCGGTGTGGGTCCGGGCCGAGTCGCGCAGCCGCGCGCCGCTCGTGGACATGCAGATGATGCGGCTGCGCGGCGTGTGGACGACGAACCTCGCCGCGCTGGTGCTCGGCTTCGGCATGTTCGCCTCGTTCGTGCTCGTGCCCGAGTTCGTCGAGCTGCCGGCCTCGAACGGCTTCGGCTTCGGCGCCTCGGTCACGGAGGCCGGCTTCTTCATGCTGCCGGCGACGCTCGGCATGCTGGTCGGCGGGCCGATCTCGGGCCGCCTCTCCAGCACCGTCGGCTCGCGTGTGCCGCTGATGCTCGGCGCGCTGGTGTCGTGCCTCGCGTTCGTCCTGCTGACGCTGGCGCACGATCAGCGCTGGGAGATCTACGTCGCGCTGCTCGTGATGGGCATCGGGATCGGGTTCGCGTTCGCCTCGATGGCGAACCTGATCGTCGAGTCGGTGCCCGCGCAGCAGACGGGCGTCGCGACCGGCATGAACACGATCGTCCGCTCGATCGGCGGCGCGATCGGCAGCCAGGTCTCGGCCGGGATCGTGACCGCGACGCTCGTTTCCGGCGGCCCGTCCGAGCGCGGCTTCACGCTCGCGTTCGCGGTCGCCGCGGGCGCGCTCGCGCTCGGCTTCTTCGTCGCGCTGTACGTGCCGAAACCCGACACGGCGAGCGAAGAGGCGGTCGCCGAGGCGGCGTGACCGAGCGGCCGCAGCAGGAGCGCGTCCGGCTGATCTTCGGCGCGCTGCTCCTGGTACTGCTGCTCGCGTCACTCGACCAGACGATCGTCTCGACCGCGCTGCCGACGATCGTCGGCGACCTCGGCGGCCTGCAGCACCTCTCGTGGGTCGTCACCGCGTACCTGCTCGCCTCGACGATCTCGGGCCCGCTGTACGGCAAGCTCGGCGACCTCTACGGCCGCAAGAAGCTGCTGCAGGTGGCGATCGTGATCTTCCTGGTCGGCTCGGCGCTCTGCGGGATCAGCCAGAACATGACCGAGCTGATCGCCTTCCGCGCGCTGCAGGGCCTGGGCGGCGGCGGCCTGTTCGTGACGACGATCGCCGTCGTCGGCGACATCATCCCGCCGCGCGAGCGCGGCCGCTACCAGGGCTACTTCGGCGGCGTCTTCGGGGTCTCGACGGTGATCGGCCCCCTGCTCGGCGGCTTCTTCGTCGACAACCTCTCCTGGCGCTGGATCTTCTACGTCAACGTGCCGATCGGCCTGGCCGCGCTCGCGGTGATCGCGGTCGTCTTCCAGGCGCGCCCGCCGAGGGCGCAGGCGCGGGTCGACTACCTCGGCGCGGCCGTGCTCGCAGGCGCGCTGTCTTCGATCGTGCTCTTCACCAGCCTCGGGGGGACGACCTACGGCTGGGCCTCGGCGCAGAGCATCGCGCTGATCACGATCGCCGCCGTGCTGACCGCGGTGTTCCCGTTCGTGGAGCGGCGCGCGGCCGAGCCGATCCTGCCGCTCGAGCTCTTCCGCAATCGCGCGTTCACCGTCACGAGCGCGGTCGGCTTCATCGTCGGCCTCGCGCTGTTCGGCTCCGTCACGTACCTGCCGCTCTACCTGCAGATCGTGAAGGGCAAGAGCCCGACCCAGTCGGGGCTGCTGCTGACGCCGCTGATGGCGGGCGTGCTCGTCACGTCCATCCTGAGCGGCAACCTGATCACGCGCCACGGCCGCTACCGGCCGTTCCCGATCGCCGGCACCGCGATCGCCGCCGTCGGCCTGTTCCTGCTCTCGCGCCTCGGCGTGCACACGTCGACGGCGGTCTCCGCGCTGTACATGCTCGTCGTCGGGCTCGGCCTCGGGATGGTGATGCAGGTGCTCGTGCTCGCGGCGCAGAACGCCGTCGACTACAGGCTGCTCGGCGTCGCGACGTCCGGGTCGACCCTCTTCCGCCAGATCGGCGGCTCGGTCGGCGTGTCGCTGTTCGGCGCGATCTTCGCGAACCGGCTGGCGCACGAGCTGTCGGCGTTCCTGCCGCGCGGGGCTCGCCTGCCGACGGCGGCCAACCCCGCCGCCGTCAAGCAGCTGCCGCCGGCCGTGCACGCGCCGTACGTCGCCGCGTTCGCGGCGGCGCTCCACCCGGTGTTCGTCGCCGCCTCCGGGATCATGCTCGTCGCGTTCCTGCTGACGTGGCTGCTGCCCGAGGTCCCGCTCCGGGCGGCCGCCGCGGAAGGGATCGGCGAGACGTTCGCCTCGCCCCGAGACGACAGCTCGGAGCGCGAGCTCGAGCGGATCCTCAGCTCGCTCGTCCGCGGCGACGAGCGGACGCGGATCTACCGGCAGCTGATCGCTCGCTCGGGCGTGGACGCGACGCCGCCGCAGGCGTGGGTGCTCGGCCGGCTGCACGACCGCGAGCCGATCGCGCCCGGCGCGCTCGCGGCGGCACTGGCGGTCGAGCCGGCGCGGCTCGACCCGGTGCTCGCCGAGGTCGAGCGGCGCGGGCTGGTGCTCGTCGACGGCGGCACGTGCTGCCTCAGCGACCGCGGGCACGCCGTCTACGCGCGGCTC
>DASSMZ010000175.1:0-2502 GCA_035688325.1 Gaiellaceae bacterium | reverse complement strand
CACGCCGGTGCCGTGCGAGTCGTCGACGATCACCGTGGCGTCGTGGCTGCGCGCGAGCTCGACGATCTCCGGCAGGCGCGCGAGGTCGCCTTCCATGCTGAAGACCCCGTCCGTCACGACCAGCTTGCGCGCGTCGGCCGGACACGCCTCGAGGCCGGCCTGCAGCTCGTCCATCGACGAGTGCGCGTAGATCACCTTGCGCGCCGGCTTCGAGAGCCGGATCGCGTCGACGATGCTCGCGTGGTTGAGCGCGTCGGACAGGATCACGGTGCGCTCGTCCGTGAGAGTCGGGATGACGGCCTCGTTCGCGTTCCAGCACGAGACGTACGTGAGCGCGGCCTCGGTACCGACCAGCTCGGCGAGCTCGCGCTCGAGCTCGAGGTGCGGGGCGAAGGTGCCGCAGATGAAGCGGACGGAGGCGGTGCCGGCCCCGTAGCGGCGCAACCCCTCGATCCCGGCCGAGACCACCGGCGGCCGCGCCGCCAGGCCGAGGTAGTTGTTCGACGAGAGCACCAGCACCGAGCCGCGTCCGGCCATCTCGACGACCGGGCCCTGTGGCGAGCGCAGCTCGTTGAAGCGCTTCAGCGTGCCCGCCTCGCGCAGGCCGTCGAGCTCGGCGCCGAGCTGGCGCTCCAGCAACGCCGTCACGCGAGCGCCTCCTCGCGGGCGGCCGCCGCGCGCTCGGGCACGCCGTTCGGGTGGAGCACGATCTTGCACGCCTCGCCCGCCTCGAGCGCCGCGAACGCCTCCTCGAAGCGCTCGAGCGGCAGCTCGTGCGTGATCAGCGGCCGCAGGTCGACGACGCCGCTCTCGAGCAGCCACCGCGTCCGGTACCAGGTCTCGAAGATGCGCCGGCCACTGAGGGCGCGCACCTCCAGGTTCTTGAAGATCAGCCCCTCGGCGACGTCGATCTCGACCGGCCGCTCCGGGATCCCGAAGAGCACGACCTTGCCGCCGTTGCGGGCGATGCGAAAGGCGTCGGCGACCGCGCGGCCCGAGCCCGACATCTCGAAGACGACATCGAAGCCGAGCCCTTCGTGGTGCTCGAGGAACCACCCCGCCTCGTCCTGCACCGCACCCACGTCGACGACCGCGCTCGCACCCATCCGGCGCGCGAGGTCGAGCCGGAAGATCGTCCGGTCGGCCGCGAGCACGACGGCCGCGCCCGAGGCGCGCGCGATCGCGATCGCGAACAGCCCGACGGGCCCGCAGCCGAGCACCGCGACCGAGCGGCCCGTCAGCTCCTGCTCGCCGGTCGCGAAGACGGCGTTGCCGAACGGCTCCTGCAGCGTCGCGATCTCCGGCGCCAGCTTGGCCCGGTCGTTCTGCCAGACGACCGACTCCGGGATGCAGACGTACGGCGCGAACGCGCCGTCGCGGTCGACGCCGAGGATGCTCGTCTGCTCGCACATGTGGGCGTTGCCGGTGCGGCAGTGGAAGCACGCGCCGCAGGTGACGTGGCTCTCGGCGGAGACGTAGTCGCCCGGCTGCACCGTGGCCACGGCGGTCCCGGCCGCGACGACCGTGCCGGCGAATTCGTGGCCGAGCGTGAGCGGCGGCGCGATCCGCCCCTGCGCCCAGTCGTCCCAGCGCTCGATGTGCAGGTCGGTGCCGCAGACGCTCGCGGCCTCGACCTCGACGAGCACCTCGTCGGCGGCAGGCTCGGGCACGGGGACCTCGACGAGCCGGAGCCCCGGCTCGCGGGCGAGCTTGCGGAGGGCGGGCATCGTCGCCATGGCAGAAGCGTCCGCCACCGGGGCCGGTGCGGCATCGGGGAAAGGCCGCACGGGCGATCAGACGTTGCCCGGATGCCTCTCTGCGGCCGCCCGCGCGACGATCGGATCGACCCCGAACGATCGGAGGCGTCATGACCGTGGCCAAGGAAGCCGACCTCGCCGGGCCGGGCATCGGCGACTACGCCGAGCTCGAGCGCGTCCTGCCCGACGACTACGAACCGCTGCTCTCGCCGCGCGAGACGATGGACGCGCTGTACGCGGCGAAGCGGCTGATCGAGGACCGGCTCTGCGAGGAGCTGAACCTGAGCCTCGTGCAGGTGCCGCTGATCGTCGACTCGGAGAGCGGCGTCAACGACTACCTCGACCGCGACGGCTCGCGCACGCCCGTCACGTTCCACATCTCGAACGACCGCGAGCAGCACCCGATCGACGCCGAGGTCGTGCAGGCGGCGACGAAGTGGAAGCGGATGGCGCTGCAGCAGTTCTGGATGGGCCCCGGGCAGGGGCTGCTGACCGACATGCGGGCCGTGCGCAAGGACTACTTCCTCGACCACGACCACTCGGCGTACGTCGACCAGTGGGACTGGGAGAAGACGATCCTGCCCGAGGACCGGACGCTCGACTACCTGACCGCGACCGTGCGCTCGATCTGGCGGGTGCTGAAGGAGGCCGACCGCTTCCTGCGGGCCGAGTGGCAGGAGCTCGCCGACCCGCGCTACCCGGAGCTCCCGGACGAGCTCGAGTTCGTGCACGCCGAAGACCTGCT
>DASSMZ010000221.1:0-4313 GCA_035688325.1 Gaiellaceae bacterium | reverse complement strand
CGGCGATCTCCGGCCCGGTCGACGGCAGCGCCAGCGCGGTCGCGAGTGCGCGGTCGAGCACGTACGAGGTGCTCGCGAAATGCCGTCTCGAGGCGAGCGCCACCGGCGCGGCGGTGAGATCCATCGTCAGCAGCGACTCCGTCCACGCGGCGTGGAGCACGCCGTGCCGGACGCCGGCGAGCACCGGCCCGAGCGGCCAGTCGCCGATCCCCGCGTCGAGGCCGAGCCCGGTCCAGGTCTTCCGGTCGGGATACCACTCGATCGTCCCGACGACGCCCTTGTAACCGTACGACTCGATCACGTGTGCCTTGTCGCCGAACAGCACGGGCGTCGAGGGCGGTGGGATGTAGCTCTTCGGGAAGCCTTCGAGCGTGATGCGGCGCGTCTGGATGCGGCCTTTCTCGTCGATCCGGTCGAGCAACAGCCGGCTCTTGAGCGTCGGCACGTCCCAGCGCGTATAGGAGACGACGGGCAGCCCGCGCGCGTCGAGCACGAGGCCCGGCCAGCCGAGCCGGTACTTCGCGCTGACGCTCGCCACGACCACCGTCTGCCAGCCGACGGAGCGCTGGCGCACGAGGTAGAGCTTGCGCGAGTCGGCGCTCCCGGCCAGGAGCACCGGGCCCTGGACGCCGATCGAGAACGCCATCACGCTCGAGCCCGTCGGCACCGAAGCCGCGTCGGCGCGCGCCCAGACGTCGGGCTTCGTCCGCGTCGCGACGACGAGCGCGTCGCCGTGGACGTAGGCGACCGACGGCGTTCCCTTGGCATCCAGCGCCAGCAGGCCGAAGCTCGTGCCGCGCGCCACGGTCTCCGCCGAGGCCCCACCGGCGGTGACCAGCGCGATAGCGGCGACGAGCGCCGCTGACCGGAGCATGCGCCCGATCGTACCCCAGCAAACGGCCGCTAAGCTTGCGGCGGCGCCACGCGCCGCCCCATGCGGAACCGCTGACCGAATACCTCGCGCTTTCGTCCCTTCGGCTCAGGGGGTTCCCTGCATGTCCCGTTCCCGCGGCACGCTCGCCGCTCGCAGCATCTCGAAAGGCTACGGCGAGACCGTCGTCCTCGACGGCCTCTCCCTCTCGATCACGCCGTCCAGCCGGATCGGCGTCGTCGGCCCGAACGGCATCGGCAAGTCGACGCTCCTGCGCGTGCTCGCGGGCGTGGAGGAGCCCGACACCGGGGCGGTGACCCACGAGCCGCCGGGGCTCGCGGTCTCGTACCTCGTCCAGGAGCGGGCGGTGAACGGCCTCTCCGGCGGCGAGGCGGCGCGCCGGAACCTCGAGGCGATCCTGGCCTCCGACGCCGACGTGCTGCTGCTCGACGAGCCGACGAACGACCTCGACTTCGCCGGCCTCGAGCTGCTCGAGCGGTTCGTCGACGGCCACCGCGGCGGCCTCGTCGCCGTCTCGCACGACCGTGCCTTCCTCGAGCGGATGACGAGCATCGTCGAGCTCGAGGCGGAGACGCGCCGCGTCCGCGTCTACCCGGGCGGCTGGAGCGACTACGCCGCGCAGCGCACGGCCGCGCGCGACCGGCACGCGTCGGCATACGCCGGGTACGTGTCCGAGCGGGAGCGGCTCGAGGAGCAGGCGCGCCGGATGCGGCAGTGGGAGGAACGCGGCTACGGCCAGGGGCGCAAGAAGAAGAAGACGAAGGACGTGAAGAAGCAGGCCGCGAAGAAGCTCGGGCAGCTGGAGCGGGTCGACAAGCCGTGGACGCCGTGGGAGCTGCGCCTCTCGCTGTCGCCTTCCGCCCGCGGCGGCGACGTGGTCGCGCGGCTCGAGCACGCGGTGGTCGAGCGCGACGGCTTCAGCGTCGGTCCGGTCGACCTCGAGCTGCGCCACGGCGACCGGCTCGCGCTGCTCGGCCGCAACGGCTCCGGCAAGACGACGCTCCTGAAGGCGCTGCTCGGCGAGCTGCCGCTCGCATCCGGCCGCCGCTCGCTCGGCCCTGGCACGGTGATCGGCGAGCTGCCGCAGGGGCCCGGGCCGTTCGCGGGTGCCGACCGGCTGCTCGACCGCTTCGCCGCGTTCAGCGGCCTGCCGCAGGGCGAGGCGCGCTCGCTGCTCGCGACGTTCGCGCTGCGGGCCGACGACGTCCTCCGCCCCGGGCGCTCGCTGTCACCGGGCGAGCGCAGCCGCGCCGCGATCGCGCTCCTGGCGGCCCGCGGCGTCAACGCACTCGTGCTGGACGAGCCGACGAACAACCTCGACCTCGAGGCGATCGAGCAGCTCGAGCTCGCGCTCGCGGGGTACGAGGGCGCGGCCGTCGTCGTCACGCACGACCGCCGCTTCCTGGAGGCGTTCGGCGCGACGCGGACGCTCGAGCTCTAGCCCGAGCTCAGCGGGTCGGCCGGATAGAGCAGCGATTCCGGGCCGGCGACCGGCTCGCCTGCTCCGTGGCGGCCGAACCGGCGAATCCGCGCCTGCGCGCCGGCGCCGTCGACGCGGCTGACGCTGTAGAGGCCGCCGAGCAACAGGCGGCCGTTCTTGATCGAGAAGTCGTACCGGTCGAGCGCCCTCGGCGCCGGGCCTGCCGTGCGGTTGCCCTCGGCGTCGAACTGGCTGCCGTGACATGGGCAGCCGAACCCGGCCGCGGGGAGGGTCGGCACGAGCGAGACCTCGCCGCTCGCGCCGTCCACGACTCGCAGCCGCCGCGTGAAGAGCGGCCCGTTCGGTTGCGTCGGGCAGCCGACGTGCGTGCAGCGGCTCGAGAGGATGGTGAAGCTCGGGCGGCTCCCGGCGAGGCCGTTGTTCCGGACGTACGCCGAGCGCCGGGACACCTCGCCCGCCGACGGGTCGGAGAGGAACGTCGCCACGACGAACTGCCCTTCCGGGAACGCGGACAGCGGCCCGAGGTCGACCGGCCGCGCGGGGCCGGTCGCCGAGGCGAACGAGCCGCCGAGCGCACGGAGGCCGGCGCCGAGCCCTGCGAGCCCGCCGACGGCGAGCGCAGCCGCGGCCAGGAAGCCGTGCCGGGTGGTGCGTGTCGCGGGTGCCATCGTCCTGCTGTACGCCGGCCGTGCAGCCGGGGTTCGACCGCGGCGTGTCGGTTAACGGCGGCTTAACGCGCGGGCGAGAGCGGCACGAGCCGCGTGCCCGTCGCCTTGAACGACGCGTAGACGGTCCCACCGCGGGTCAGGCCCAGCCGCTCGACCGACGCCGGCGTCACCTCCGCCGTGAGCGGCCCGACGCGGACCCGCACGCGGTTGCCGACCCGCGAGACCGACGTGACCTCGCCGCGGATCAGGTTCATCGCCGAGTCGTCCGCGTGGACGCGCCCGATCGAGACGTCCCACGGGTAGACGACCACGCCCACGTCGCCGTCGGCCTCATCCGTCGAGTAGACGACCTCCCCGCTCTCGAGCCGGACGCGTGTCAGGCCGTCGTCGAAGAGCTGCACCGAACCGCGCAGCAGGTTGGCGCCGGTGAACGACGCCACGAACGGGTCGGCGGGCTGCGAGACCAGCTCGGCCGGCGAGCCGAGCTGCCGCAACCGGCCCTCGACGAGCACGCCGACGGTCTCGGCCAGCGCGGCCGCGTCCTCGTAGTCGTGGGTGACGACGAGCGTCGGCAACCCGAGCTCGGCCAGGAGCTCCTGCAGCTCGCGCCGGACGGTGTCCTTCGTGTGCGCGTCGAGCGCCGCCAGCGGCTCGTCGAGCAGCAGCACGCCGGGATCGCGCGCCAGCGCCCTCGCCAGCGCCACCCGCTGCCGCTCGCCGCCGGAGAGCTCGGTCGGCCGCGCACCCGCGAGGTGCGAGATGCGGAACCGCTCGAGCAGCTCCCCCACGCGCGCCTTGCCGCCGAAGGCGACGTTGCGTTCGACGCTCAGGTGCGGGAACAGCGCGTACTCCTGGAAGACGAGCCCGACGCGCCGCTCCTCCGGCGGGCGGAACGTCCGGTCGTCCAGCCAGACCTCGTCGCCGAGCGCGATCCGGCCCTGCGGCCGCGCGAGGCCGGCGATCGAGCGGAGCGCCGAGCTCTTGCCCGAGCCCGACGGCCCGACGAGTGCGACCGTCCGCTCGACCTCGAGCGCGAGCCTCAGCTCGAACGAGCGAAGAGGAAGCTCGAAGTCGACCGAGAGGGTCGCCACGAGAGCACCAGCTTGAGGACCAGGAGCAGGATCGCGCTGATCGCGACGAGCAGCGCGCCCATCGCCAGCGCGGTGTCGAACGTGATCGCGAACGCGCTGTAGATCGCGAGCGGCAGCGTCTGCGTGACGCCCTGCAGGCTGCCGGCGAACATGATCGTCGCGCCGAACTCGCCGAGCCCGCGCGCGAAGGCCAGCGCCTCGCCGGCGGCGAGCCCGTTGCG
>DASSMZ010000218.1:0-5914 GCA_035688325.1 Gaiellaceae bacterium | reverse complement strand
TCCTCGATCTGGTCGGGCGTGACGAACATGTGGGCGTCGTCCTGTGTCACGTGCTGGACGCGCAGCAGGCCGTGCAGCGTGCCCGCGCGCTCGTTGCGGTGCAGCGTCGACGACTCGGCGTAGCGCAACGGCAGGTCGCGGTAGCTGCGCAGGCCGCTGCCGAACAGGAGCATGTGCCCGGGGCAGTTCATCGGCTTGAGCCCGAGCTCGCGGTCGCCGTAGGGCACCAGGAACATGTCGTCCTTGAACTTCTCCCAGTGGCCCGACGTCACCCACGTCGCGACGTCGTAGAGCAGCGGCGTCTTCACCTCGACGTAGCCGCGGCTCAGGTTCTCGCGCCGGCGCAGGTCCTCGAGCGCGTTCCAGATCACCATCCCCTTCGGGTGCCAGAACGGCATTCCCGGCGCGTGGTCGGAGAGGTGGAACAGGTCGAGCTGGACGCCGAGCCGCCGGTGGTCGCGCGCCCGCGCCTGCTCGAGTTGCTCGAGGTACGCGTCGAGGTCGGCCCGGTCGTAGAAGGCCGTGCCGTAGATCCGCGTCAGCTGCTTGTTGTGCTCGTCGCCGCGCCAGTACGCGCCCGCGAGGCCCGTCAGCTTGACCGCCTTGATCGGCCTCGAGTCCTGCAGGTGCGGCCCGCGGCAGAGGTCGGTGAAGTCACCCTGCGTGTAGAGCGAGATCGGCCCGTCCGCCGTCTCCACGAGCTCGACCTTGTACGGCTCGTCCTGGTCGGCGAAGTAGCTGCGCGCCTCCTCGGCCGAGACCTCCTCGCGGTCCCACGCCCGCCCTTCGGCGAGCTCGCGGTTCATCTCGCCCTCGATCCGCTCGAGCGCCTCCTCGCCGATCGGCTCCGGGAACTCGAAGTCGTAGTAGAAGCCGTTCTCGATCGGCGGCCCGATGGCGATCTTCGTGCCCGGGTAGAGCCGGCGGACGGCCTCGGCGAGCAGGTGCGCCGTCGAGTGCCGCAGGACGTAGAGCGCGTCCGGGTCGGCCGTGTCGCGCGTGGTCAGGATCTGGATCTCCTGGCCGTCCTCGAGCGGCAGGCGCAGGTCCTGAACGCTTCCGTTCGAGCGCACGAGCACCGCCTGCTCGGCCAGCTTCGGGCCGATCGCGCGGGCGGCGTCCAGGCCCGTGGAGCCCTCCGGAAGTTCCAGTTCCGAGCTGTCGGGAAGGACGACCTTCATGTCAGAGCAGGATACTTCGCACCCCCGCGACGACGACCGCAACGAGGAGCTCGACGAGTCGCCGGCGCCCGACCCCGAGCAGGGCGACGCCAACGCGGCCGACGACCCGCAGGCCGACTAGCTAAGACGGCCGCACGGGCAAAGCCCGTACGGCCTCTCTGGTCGGCGCCGCCTAGTCGGCGCCTTAGTCGTCGCCCTCGACGGCGGCCTTCAGCTCCGAAGGGCACTTGAGCCAGTAGCTCTCGCGCAGCCACTCGAGCGCAGCCTCGAGCGACTCCTCGTCGCGCACCGCCGCCGTGATCCAGCCGTAGCGGCCGACGTGGCTGGCGGTCCGCACGTACGGCAGCAGGTGCGCGATCTCGCGCTCCTCCGCCGTCAGCTTGACCGTCACGTCCACGCCGTCGTCGCGTCGGATCGCCCACCCGAAGACCTTGTTCGCGCCGACCTTGAAGACCGGGAAGTCGCCCCACGGCCGGTCCTCGTAGGCCTCCGGGAACGAGAGCGCGAGCTCGGTCACCCTCCGCTCGATCGTCGCCGCGCGCACGGCCGCATTCTCACCGTTTGCGACCGCCTGGCGTCGGGAAGCCGGAACACGAGTCCGGATTACGCGGAGTCGGTTTCGAGACCTCGAGGAGGCGAACGTGCCGAACAAGCGATCGAGCGTGAAGAACGAGAAGCAGTACGAGGCCCTGAAGGACAAGGGCATGTCCAAGGAGCGCGCGGCGAGGATCGCGAACTCCAAGGGCGCCTCGAGCCGCGGCGGCAAGAGCTCGGGCTCGGGCTCCGGCCGGAGCAACTCGAGCCAGGGCGGCACGACCGCCCAGAAGAAGGCCGCCGGCCGCAAGGGCGGCCGGGCGAGCGCCAACAAGAGCTAGCGGGCCGTAGCCTGCGGCGTACACTCCGGCCATGAGGCCCGAGACGCTCACGCGCCGGGTCGGGGCGGGGCTGTCCGCCGCACCCGGCGCGGCCGAGGCGGCCATCGAGGCCGCGCGCGAGGCGCGGGCGGCGCTCGGCGGCTCGCCCGTCGACCTCGCGTTCGTCTTCCTCTCCGGCGCCCACTTCGGCGGGAGCGCCGAGGCGGTGGCCGCCGTCGAGGAGGAGCTCGCGCCGGGACATCTCGTCGGTTGCGTCGCCGAGGGCGTGGTCGCCCGCGGCCGCGAGCTCGAGGACGGCCCGGGCGCGGCCGTGTGGGCGGCGTCGTTGCCGGAGGCCGAGATCGAGACCTTCCACAGCGTCGCGCTCAACACCGACGAGGGCGTCGCGGTCACCGGCTTTCCGAACCTCGACGACGCCGATCTCGTGACGCTGCTCGTCGACCCGTTCACCTTCCCGGCGGCCGGCTTCCTGACGAAGCTGAACGAGGAGGAGGACACCGTGCCGCTCGTCGGCGGCCTTGCAGCCGGCAGCGGCGAGCCCGACACGCAGGCGCTGTTCGTGGACGGCGAGGTCGTCTACGAAGGCGCCGTCGGCGCGGTCGTGCGTGGGGCGCCGGTGCGGACCGTCGTCTCGCAGGGCTGCGAGCCCGTCGGCCGCGACTCCGTGATCACGCACGCCGAGGACAACGTCGTGTTCGAGCTCGCGGGCGAGCCCGCGCTGGAGCGGCTGAAGGGCGACGTGGCGACGCTGACGCCCGACCAGGAGCGCAGCGCCGCGAGCGGCGGCGTCCTGGCCGGGCTCGTGATCGACGAGAACCGCGCCGACTACGGACGTGGCGACTACCTCATGCGCGGGCTGATCGGCGTCGACGAGGAGACCGGCGCCCTCGCGATCGGCGAGCCGGTGCGCATCGGTCAGACGCTGCGCTTCCACGTGCGCGACGCGGCCGTGGCCGACACCGACCTGCGCGAGAGCCTCGCTGCGACCCTCGACGGCGAGCGGGCCGCGGGCGCGCTTCTCTTCACGTGCAACGGTCGCGGCACGGCGATGTTCGACGCGCCGGACCACGACGCGCGCGCCGTCGCCGAGCTGCTCGGGGACGGCGCGCTCGCCGGCTTCTTCTGCGCCGGCGAGATCGGCCCCGTCGGCGGCAGGCCGTTCCTGCACGCCTTCACGGCGACGCTCGCCGTCTTCCTCGAGGGCTAAGCAGGCTTCAGGTCGACCACCATGCCCTCGCGGGCGAGCGTCGGGCCGCGGCCGTCCTGGCCGGCCAGCTCCCGCGCCCGGTCCTCGAGCAGGTCGAGCGAGGCGTCGGCGTGCAGCGGCTCGTGGTGGAAGAGCAGCAGCCGCTGCGCCTCGACGGCGCCGGCGTACGCGACGGCGTCGGCGACGCTCGAGTGGCCCCACCCGACCCGCGCCTCGTACTCGTCCTCGAAGTACTGCGCGTCGTGCAGGAGCAGGTCGGCGCCCTGCGCTACCGCCCCGCCCGAGATCCAGTCCGGCGACATCTCGGCCGGGCGCCCGCACAGCGCCGGCTCGTGGTCGGGGATGTACGCGAAGGTCGCGCCGCCCGCCTCGATGCGGTACCCGACGGTCGGGCCGGGATGGACGACGAGCGAGGCCGAGAGCGCGAACGAGCCGAGGCCCCACGGCTCGCGCGGAACGTCGTGGAACGTCACGTGTGACGGTACGTCCTTGAGGTCGAGCGGGAAGAGCGGCGGCGAGAACGCCCGCGCGATGCGGTCCTCCAGCCGCCAGTTGGGCGAGGGCGGCCCCCAGATGTCGATCGAGACCTCGGGGTTCCAGAGCGGCGCGAAGAAGCGCAGCCCCTCGAGGTGGTCGAGGTGGAGGTGCGTCAGCAGCAGCTGGATCTCGCGGACGCCGCGGTCCGCCAGCTCGTCGCCGAGGCAGCGGATCCCGGTGCCGGCGTCCAGCACGAGCAGCGACCCGTCCTCGAGGCCGACCTCGACGCAGGAGGTGTTGCCGCCGTACCGCACCGTCGACGCGCCCGGCGTCGGCAGCGAGCCGCGGCAGCCCCACACCCGGATGCGCATGCCGTTCGCGCTCACTCGCGCCAGAAGATCGTCACCGTCCCGACCAGCTCGTCCTCGTGCGCGAAGAGCGGGAACGCCGTCACCGCGTCCTCGTGCGTCACGCCGTCGACGCTCGTGATGCGCATCCGCTCGTGCGCCGGACGGCGCTCCTCGAGCGCGATGCCCGTCGGGCGCCGCTCGAGCGGCAACGGCTCGTCGGTCTCGATCGAGCGCGGCTGGAACTGGGCCGTCCACTGGTCGATCGGCATCTCCCCGACCTCGGAGAACGAGCGGCCGAACACCTCCTCGGCGGCCTCGTTGAAGTAGACGAGCAGCCCCCGCTCGTCCGTGATCAGCGTCGGCGTCGCGAGGTTCGAGGCGAACTCGCGCGCGAGGATCAGGACGAGGTGCTTCGGACGCGCGACGGCCACGGGTGAAGCCTACGCCCACCCGTGGCCTTTGCCGAATCGCGCGCTACGCGGTCGCGGCGAGCGCCGGCGTGCAGGTCGAGCGGCCGCGCTTCTCGAGGTACTGCTGGTGGTGCTCCTCGGCGGCGTAGAACGTCTGCGCCGGCTCGATCAGGGTCGCGACCGCGTCGTCGTAGCGGCCGGTCGCCTCCAGCTCGCGCTTCGAGCGCTCCGCCGCCAACCGCTGCTCGTCGTCGTGGAAGAAGACGACGGAGCGGTACTGGTCGCCGGGCCGGCCGTTGCGCGTCGGGTCGTGCTTCGCCCAGAAGACGTCGAGGAGCTGCTCGTACGAGATCCGCTCGGGGTCGTACGTCACCTCGACGACCTCGGCGTGGCCGGTCCGGTGCGAGCAGACCTGCCTGTACGTGGGGTTCTCGAGCGTGCCGCCCTCGAAGCCGACCTCCGTCTTGGTCACGCCCTCGGTGTGCCGGAACGCGGCCTCGACGCCCCAGAAGCAGCCGGCGCCGAACGTCGCCTTCCTCGTCACTTCTCCTCCAGCCTCAGCGAGGCGGAGTTGATGCAGTAGCGCAGGCCGGTCGGGTGCGGGCCATCCGGAAAGACGTGGCCGAGGTGGCCGCCGCAGCTCGCGCACATCACCTCGGTGCGCACCATCCCGAAGCTGCCGTCCCGCTCCTCGTCGATCGCGTCGCCCGACGCGGGTGCGTAGAACGCTGGCCACCCGCAGCCCGAGTCGTACTTCGTCTCGGACTCGAACAGCTCCGCGCCGCAGCCGGCACAGCGATAGGTGCCGGGCTCGAAGGTGTGGTCGTACTCGCCGCTGAACGGGCGCTCGGTGCCCTTCTCCCGGAGGATCCGGTACTGCTCGGGCGTGAGCTCGGCCCGCCACTGCTCTTCGGTCTTATCGATCTTGGTCATGTCCAACAGTCTCGCAAGCGGCGGCTGCGTTACGGCGGGGCGGAATGCCCGGATGCGTAGTTTCGAGCGGCCTCGCTCAGCGCCCTCACCGATGACCGGTGCGCGCCACGGCCGCATGCTGTGCCGCATCGAAAGGAGGCGCTATGGGCACGCTCTTCACCATCGTCGTCTTCGCCGTTGTGCTCGCAGGCCTGGTCGTCGGCGTCTGGGCGCTGTTCGAGATGAGCCCGTTCGCGCAGCACAAGGACCAGTTCCGGAACCCACTGACGGGGAAGCGCACCGGCCACAGCCCACGTCTCGACTGAAACGCCGTCGAGCCGGCCGAGCGTAGCCACGGTTGGCGCGCAGGCGACCCGACCAAGAATCCCTTGCGTTTCTGCTCCCGGCCGACGCCGGAAGCCGAATCGCCGTCTCCAACCCGAGCGGCACGGGCCAACCGTCGCAGCGCGGCGTGCCACCCAGCTGAGCCGGGGTCACTGAG
>DASSMZ010000171.1:0-5308 GCA_035688325.1 Gaiellaceae bacterium | reverse complement strand
GAGGCGCCGGTGAAGGGCACGTCCGTCCTGAAGTACGACCCCAGCGGCAACGCCGCACAGGCGTACCGCCAGCTCGCGAAGGAGGTGCTCGATGGCGCGCAGGCGCGCGAGCATGCGTGAGGGCCCGCTCGCGGAGCTGTTCCGCGCGACCGAGGCCGCCCAGCGGCAGGCCGAGAAGGAGGGGCGCGAGGCGACGCCCGAGCCGACCGAGGCCGGCCAGCCGGCAGCGGCGGCCCCGGCCGAGGCGCAGGCGGCGGCGCCGGAGCCGAAGCAGAAGCCGAAGCCGGTCGAGCCGCCCGAGGAGACGGTCGAGCACGTGCCCGAGTGGGAGGAGGCCGCACCGCCGCCTCCACCCCCGCCGCCGCCCGAGCCGGTCAAGTTGCCCGAGCGCGCGCCCGAGCCGAAGCGCGAGGAGCGGCCGCGCCCGAGGCTCGAGCCGCTGCCCGAGCCGCCGCCGCGCCTCCACCGCGTGCCCGAGCCCGGCGCCTACATCGCGGTCATCCGCGTCGTCGGCGTGGGCGGGGCCGGGCTGAACGCCGTCAACCGGATGATCGACGCCGACATCTCGCAGGTCGAGTTCGTCGCCGTCAACACCGACATCCAGCAGCTCCAGACGAGCGACGCGCCGGTGAAGATCCACATCGGGCGGGAGCTGACCGAGGGCCTCGGCTCCGGCGCCGACCCCGACCTCGGCCGCCGCGCGGCGGAGGAGGCCTACGACCAGATCAAGCGGGCGCTGCGCGGCTCCGACATGGTCTTCGTCACCGCCGGCGAGGGCGGCGGCACGGGCTCCGGCGCTGCTCCGGTCGTCGCGCGGATCGCGAGGGAGCTCGGCGCGCTGACCGTCGGCATCGTCACGACGCCGTTTCAGTTCGAGGGGACGCGGCGGCGCAAGCAGGCCGACGACGGCGTCGACACGCTCCGCGCGAGCTGCGACACGGTGATCGTCGTGCCGAACGAGCGCCTGCTCGAGGTGCTCGACCGCGAGACGTCGATGCTCGATGCGTTCCGGATCGCGGACGACGTGCTCCGTCAGGGCGTCCAGGGGATCTGCGACCTGATCACGCTCCCCGGCCTGATCAACCTCGACTTCGCCGACGTGCGCACGATCATGAAGGACGCCGGCACTGCGCTGATGGGGATCGGCTTCTCCGCGACGGGCGAGAACCGCGCGCGCGACGCGGCCGAGCGTGCGCTGCGCTCGCCGCTGATCGAGACCGACATCGGCGGCGCCAAGGGCATCCTGCTGTCGATCGCCGGCGGCGACGACCTCTCGCTGTTCGAGGTCAACGAGGCCGCGGAGGTCGTGCGCCAGGCCGCGACCGACGACACGAACATCATCTTCGGCGCGAGCGTCGACGACCGCCTCACCGGTCAGGTCTGGGTGACCGTCGTCGCGACCGGCTTCGGCCAGCGCGCCGCGCAGCGGCGGATCACGATCCGGGCCGAGGCCCGCGGCGAGGACTCGCTGGAGCCGCCGAGCTTCCTCCAGAGCTAGCCTGCCGCGCTCCGTCGTCCTCTCGTTCTTCGACCCGGGCGAGGTGCCGACGCTGGTCGCCGCCGTCCGTGCGGCGCGATTCCCGCCGAAGACGCCGGTGTTCGTCGGCAGCTACGGGATCAGCCCGCGCATCGCCGGCCAGGTGCACGCGCTGCCGGGCGCGCGGTACGCGCCGATGTTCCACATCCAGCCGGGCTGGTTCTGGGAGCGCCGGCGGCTCGACCGGGACGCGGAGCGCGAGCTGCTCGCGCGGAACGCGCGCTCCGCGCGGCTCGCGGGGCCGCTCCCGGCGCTGAACGAGCTGCTGCGCCTCCCGACGGCCACGCGCATCTCGTGGAGCGTCGAGCTGGGTGCGCGGTTCCGCGACGCGCTACGGGCCGAGCCGGTCGCCGACGCGTGGCAGCTCGACGAGATCGTGGCCGAGTGCGCGGGAACGAGCGGCCGGCCGTACCGGGAGCTGACCCGCGGCGTGCTGCGCGGCCTCACGTTCGGCCGTCCGGCGCTCGGCGACCGCACGCGGCGCGGGATCGTGTGGTGGGCGAAGAACGCGCTCGCCCTGGCGTCGCGGCCGATCACGGCGGAGCTGTCGGCGTTCTGGAAGCTGCTCGACCGGGCCTGCATCCACCTGGTCGGCGAGGAGTACCCGGAGTTCTCCGGCGATCCGCGCCGGGCCGCCCGGGCGGCCGCGGCCGGACACGACGCCCTCCGCCGCGGCGGCCCGGTCCGGCAGAGGCTCGGGCGCAGGTACGCGGCGGGGTTGACGCCGGGCTTCCGCCTCGTGCCGGGTCTCGGCGGCAACACGCGAGGGCTGCCGTACGCCGAGGCCGAGCGCTGGCGGGCCGACTACCTCCGCGCGCGCGCCGAGGACCGCGTGTCCGGCTTCGCGGAGTTCGACTTCCGCTTCGAGAACAAGCCGCCCGCCGTCGTCCGTGAGCTCATGCGCGAGCTCGCGTCCGTCGTCTAGAGCGTGGCCGGACGGCGGCAGAGCCGGCCGCCGCGGCCGATGGGTCAGCCGACGTCGCAGACCTCGGAGCGTGCGCCGACGACGGCGGTCGTGAGCGCGCGGGTGGCGCTCACGTGGAAGCGCAGCTGGAAGCGGCCCGCACGCTGCGCCGCCACGGTCGTCATCCCGTCGGCGCGCTGGGCCAGGCAGGCGCCTTCCGCGTGCCAGTAGGGCGAGTAGCGGACGGCGAGCCGGTACGCGCCCGCGTGCGGCAGGTCGAGCGCGATCCGTGTACCGGTCAAGCCGAGGACGCGGCCGCCGTCGAGGATCGGGCGCGGCGACGGCAGCTCGAAGATCCGCAGGTTCCGGGTCGCATAGACCTGGCGGAGTCCCGAGCGCCCCGAGCGCACGAGATCGGCCTCGCCGCGCGCGCTGTAGTCGGAGGGCGCGGAGGTCAGCACGACGTAGCGGACGCCGAGCCCGCGCAGCCACGCGCGGTACGCCTTCGGGCCGAACTCGTCGTAGAGCACCTTGTTCTGCGGGAAGTCGTCCTGGCGGTACCCGCCGCGCGCGATCGGGATCTGCGCCTCGGCGAGGTAGGCCGCGGCCCAGTGGCCGGTCGTGTCGACGACCTCGACGCGGTACGACGGCGTCAGGTGCGCGCGCAGGTACGTGATCGCCGGCGTCCAGTAGGCGCGTGAGGAGGCGGGGTCGCTCCGGCCGTGCACGATGTTGAAGACCGTCGGCGTCAGGTTCCAGGAGATCGCCAGCGCGAGCACGGCCAGCGTGATCGGCAACGGTCGCCAGCGGCGCAACGACAGCGTCAATACCGCCAGCGGGATCGCCGCGTAACGCAGCCGCAGCACGTTCTCGCCGACGGCGCTCGGGATCGCGAAGGCGGCCAGGCAGGCGACGAGGTAGACGACGAACATCGAGAGCAGCGGCCGCGCCCGCTCGACGCCCGCCGCCATCCAGATGCCGAGCACGCAGAACGTGATCCCCGTCAGCAGCTCCTGCCACGAGAACGGGTACTGGCCGTTGCCGGGGAACGCCCGCCAGAGCGCGACCTCGACGACGCCGAACGCGACGATCGTCGCCGCGGGCGCGACCAGCCGGCGCCGCTCCTGCCAGCGCGCGAGGCCGAAGCCGGCGAGCACCAGCGCGAGCAGCAGGAACGCGAGCGGGCTCGCGGCGAGGGTCAGCGCGGCGAGGATCGCGAACCGCCACGTACGGCCGGCCTGCAGCGCCCAGATCGCCAGCAGGGCGAGCGCGGCGCCGAGCGCGAACGGGAACGCAGCGGAGAAGACGACCCCGCACCAGACGACGGCGAACGTCCGGCTCGACCAGCGCGCCGTCGGCCCCCACTGCCGCGAGACGATCACGGCGAACGCGAGCGCCGCGGTCGACACGGTTGCGACCGCCAGCAGGCGGATCCCGAGCAGCGCCGCGAGCGGGTAGTAGAGGACGCTGTAGGTGACGAAGCTGTAGCGGCCCGCGTACCAGAAGTTGTTCCAGAGGGCGAAGCCGTCGTTCAGGAACAGCGTCCGCTGGTAGGCGTGCTCGGCCAGGTCGGCGCCGGGCGGGCCGAGCCAGACGAGGAGCGCGGCGAGGGCGGCTGCTCCTCCGGCGGCGAACGTCGCCTCGCGGAGGACGGGGGTCCCGCGGTTCACGCGCCCGAGGATAGCTCGGCGGGCGGCGAAGTAGCCTTGTCGCATGCGAGGCGCCGTCGCCGCAGGTCACGCGCTCACCGCCGACGCGGGTGCTCAGGTGCTGGCCCAGGGCGGCCACGCCGTCGACGCCTGCATCGCTGCCGCCTTCGTCTCGTGGGTCGCCGAGAGCACGCTGACCGGGCCCGGCGCCGGCGGCTTCATGCTCGTCCACCGCGCGAGCGACCGCACGACCCGCGTGCTCGACCACTTCGTGACCGTGCCGGGGCTCGGGCTGCGCGACCGGGGGAGGACGCCGATGGCCGAGGCGAGAGTCGACTTCACGCCCGAGTCGTCGCAGTCGTTCCGCGTGGGCGAGGCCTCCAACGCGGTGCCGGGCGCCGCCGCCGGTCTCGGCGAGGCGCATCGCCGGTTCGGCACGCTGCCGTGGCGGGTGCTGCTCGAGCCCGCGATCGCACACGCCCGCAAGGGGGTCGAGCTGTCGCCGCCGCAGGCGTACCTGCACGAGATCCTCGACCCGATCCTGCGCCGCACGGACGAGGGCCGGGCCATGTACAGCTCGAACGGCGGCTACCTGAGGGTCGGCGAGCGGCTCGTCCTGCCGGATCTCGCCCTCACGCTCGAGCGCCTGGCGGAGGCCGGGCCGGGCGACCTCTACCACGGCGAGCTCGCGCGGGCGGTCTCGGCGCACGTGCGCGCCGGCGGCGGCGAGATCACCGAGCGTGACCTGCGCGAGTTCCGGGTGATCGTCCGGCGTCCGGTGCGCGTCCCGTTCCTCGGCCACGAGTTCCGCTCGAACCCACCGCCGTCCACCGGCGGCGTCCTGATCGGGCTCGGGCTGCGACTGCTCGACCGGCTCGGCGGCGTGGCCGGGCCGCCCGGGAGCGCCGAGGCGATGGCGCAACTCGTCGAGATCATGCGCGAGCAGGAGGCCGCCCGCGGCGGGCCGTTCGTGCGCGAGCTCTACCGCGGCGGGCTCGCGCGGCGGCTCTTCGACGAGGGCGCGCTGGCGGCGGCGGCGCTGCGGATCCGCGGCCGGCTGCCGGAGCTGCAGCGCGGTACGACCCACATCTCGGTCGTCGACGGGCAGGGCAACGCGGCCGCGCTGACCGCGTCGACCGGCGCCGGCTCTGGCGTGATCGTCCCGGGCACCGGCATCCAGCTGAACAACATGCTCGGGGAGTTCGACCTCGCCGCCAC
>DASSMZ010000154.1:0-9231 GCA_035688325.1 Gaiellaceae bacterium | reverse complement strand
GAAAACACTCGGCGGAATGTGATACCCGAGAACGTCCTTGTTCCCCTCGTTCCAAGCTGCTACCCACATCCGTGCGCGCATTTCGTGCTGTGGCTCCGGCGTGCGCCGCCCATCGCTCATCCGGGTCGGCGCGCCCGGTCGGATATCGGGTGAAGTGCTGACCATCGCCCGAAACGCAGGCTGCTCAAGCCAACGCTTGATCGTGGTAACGCTCTTGACGTCAGCCGCGCGCGCTGCCTCCTTCTGCGTACCGCCGGCACGAAGGACGTCCGCCGCTTTCGCCCGTTGTCTGGAAGTTGCAGCCATATACGGGATTCTACCCTCGGGTCCGAACCCGGAATTGCCCGTCCAGGCAACTGGCGGTCCGGGAGAACAGCCCATTTCCTTAGAAATGGGCTCCGAGAATGGACTCATGCCGAGAGCCGGAAACCCTATGCTCAAGCCAAAAATCGAGCATGAAACCGGAGGACTTTTAATCCCAAGGTCGGAGGTTCGATCCCTCCCCGGCCCATTCTCGGGCCGGCACCGCGAGTGAGATCAGGCGGGATCGAGTAGCGGCAGCGAGCGCCGGCGCTCACCGGTCGCGGCGTGGAGCGCGTTCGCGATCGCGGGCGCGACGCACACGATCGGTGTCTCGCCCGCGCCGGCGGGCGCGACGTCGCGGCGGTCGAGCAGCACGACCTCGATTGCGGGCACGTCGCCGAAGCGAGGCACGCGGTACTCGGCGAGCGACTGCGTCAAGAGCCGCCCGCGCGCGAAGCGGATCCGCTCGAACAGGGCGCCGCCGAGGCCCATCACGGTCGCGCCCTGGATCTGGTTCTCGAGGTTGTCGGGGTCGACGATCGCGCCGCAGTCGAAGGCAGTGACGATCCTCGTCGCGCGAATCGCCCCGTCGCCGTCGACGCGCACCTCCGCGCAGGTCGCGACGCGGGCGTCCTTCTCGACTCCGCAGGCGATGCCGAGCGCCGCGCCGCGCTCGTCCCAGCCCGCGCGATCGGCGGCGGCGCGCAGGACGTCGGCGAGCCGGTCGTCCTCGAGCTGGCGCAGCCGCAGCTCGAGCGGGTCGGCGCCGACCTCGTGTGCGAGCTCGTCCAGGTGGGACTCGCGCGCGAAGTGGTTCGCGGTCGCCGCGAGGGCGCGGTAGGAGCCCTGGCGCAGCGGCGACTCGGCCGGCTGGAAGACGAGCCGACGGTTCGGCACGGGGTACGGCGAGGCGATCCCGGCCGCGCCCGAGCCCACGTTCACGAACTCCCACGCCGCGAGCGTGCCGTCGGAGCGGGCGCCGCTGCGGACGTCGATCACCGCCGCCGGCCTGAGGTAGGCGGCGGCGAACTCCTCGGCCCGGGTCCAGTGGACCTTCACCGGCCGCCCCGCCGCGCGCGCGAGCCGCGCTGCCTCGATCGCCGCCTCGCCGCGGTGCTTGCCGCCGAAGCCCGCGCCTGCGGTCGGCGCGATCACGCGCACCTGCTCCTCGGCGAGCGACAGCTCCTCCGCCAGCTCGGCGCGGACGCCGAAGGGGCGCTGCGTCCCCGTCCACACGGTCAGTCGCCCGCCGTCCCACTCGGCGACCGCGGCGCGAGTCTCGAGCGGCACGTGGGCGACGTACGCCGTCCTGTAGGTCGCCTCGAGCCGAACCGGCGCCTCGGCCAACGCCCGCCGGACGTCGCCGACCTCTTCGTCGAGCGCGGCCATCCAGCCCTCGGCCTCGGCCGGGTGCGAGCGGAGGTAGGCCTCGAGCTCGCCCTCGTCCGGGCCGGCCGGCGGCCCCCACTCCACGCTCAGCGCCTGGACGGCGCGGTCGAGTGTCTCGCGGTCCCGGGCTGCGACGCCGACGAACGACTCCTCGCGGACGACCGTCGCGCCGGGGACGGCGCCGGCCGCGGCCTCGTCGACCGACTGCAGCCGTGCATCGGGCGAGGGCGGTTTCGCGGCCGACCCGTGCAGCATCGCCGGCCGCGACAGGTCGCCCGGGAAGCGCACCGAGCCGGTGACGATCCCGAGGCCGCCCTGCCGCCTTGCCGCTGCAGCAGGCGCGGCCGGCAGCTGCGTGACGCCGCGGGAGGCGACCTCGACGCGCCGCTCGCCCTCGCCGAGTGGCCGCTCCGCAAGCGACCGCCTCGCCGCCGCGGCGGCGACCCGCAGCAACGGCCCTGCGTCGGCCATCGAACGGCTGCCGAACGTCCCCTCGTCGTAGGGGCAGAGGTCGGTGTCGCCCATCACCACCCGCACGGCATCGGGCTCGAGTCCGAGCTCGGCCGCGACGAGCACGGCCAGCGCGGTGCTGTTCCCCTGGCCGACGTCGACCTTGCCCGTGAACGCGGTCACCGCGCCGCCGGCGCCGACGTGGACCCAGGCGCCGGCGCTCGTCGTCCACCGTCCGCTCCCCGCCTCGGCCACGGCGACGAGCCCGTCCGGCAGCACCGCGAACCAGTCGCGCTCGCCGTTCGAGACGAGATCCCAGGGCTGCGCCGGCCTCTCGAAGGCCTGCTCCTGCGGCGCAGCCGGCGCCGGCACCGGCTGCGGGCCGAGCTCGGCCGCGCGGCCCACCGCCCGCAGGATCCGCGGGTACGCGCAGCAGCGGCACACGTTGCCCTGAAGTGCCGAGACGATCGCGTCGTCGTCCGGGTCCGGGTCGGCGGCGAGCAGGGCCGCGGCCGAGACGATCATCCCGGGCGTGCAGTAGCCGCATTGAAAGGCGCTCAGCTCCAGGAACGCCTGCTGGAGCGGGTGGAGCATCCCCGCCGGCGCCAGCCCCTCGAGCGTCACCACCGGCCGCGCGCCCACCTCGGCGAGCGTCGTCACACACGAGCGCGCCGGCTGCCCGCCGACGAGGACGGTGCAGGCGCCGCAGACGCCCTCGCCGCAGCCGGGCTTCGCGGCCGTCAGGCCGAGCCGCTCCCGGAGAACGCGAAGCAGCGTCCACTCCGGCCCGACCTCCGGGTCGTGCTGAACGCCGTTCACGAGGAGCGGCACGCGGCGACTGTACCGCGGCCGAGCGCGGGAAACCCGCAGCCGCGGATCCGCGCAACAACCGATGCCGGCCGGGCGCCCGCGGAGCGACACTTACAGCTGACCCGCTAAGGGAGGTGAAGACATGACCACGATGCTCAGGTGGTCGCCCTTCCAGGAGCTCGACTCGATGGAGCGACGGATGCGCAGGGCGTTCGAGGGCATCGGCTTCGCGCCGGTGCTGCTACCCGCCGCCGACGTCTACGAGACCGACGGCGAGTTCGTGGTGGAGCTCGAGGTTCCTGGCTACGAGGAGCAGGAGCTCGGGATCGAGGTCTTCGACCACACCGTCGTCGTCAAGGGCACGCGCAAGGTGACGAGGGACGAGCAGGAGAAGGCCTTCCACCTGCACGAGCGGCTCGAGCGCGAGTTCGAGCGCCGCTTCGAGCTTCCGGCCGAGGCCGACACCGGGCACGTCCGGGCGACCTTCGACAAGGGCGTGCTCGAGCTGAGGACGCCGAAGGTGGCCCGCTCGACGCCGAAGAAGGTCGAGATCACGAAGAGGTGAGCGCAGCCAGCCGGGGCGTCGGGCAACCGGCGTCCCGGCTCGCCGCCTTCGGCGGGTCGGGAAACCCGCACGCGGAATCCGTCCCATCGCGGATGCCGCGGACGGCCCGAGCGGCGAGGCTTTCGCCATGGATCACAGGCTCGCGATCGGTGTCGTGGTCGCCCTGGGCGTCGGCCAGTGGATGGTCGTCGCCGGGATGGCCAAGCGCACGCTGGTATGGCGTCGCTCCCCCCGCCGCTGCCCCTCGTGCGGCCGCGCGCGCTCCGACTGCCGCTGCGTGAGCTAGCGGCGCGTCCTGCGCGCCTCGGAGCCGTGCTCCTCGACGAACGCCACCACCCCGGACACGCTCGCCTCGGCCGTCGCCACGCGGGTGTCGGCGGCGCCGCAGACTGCCGGCAGCAACCGAGCCAGAAGTCGGCCTCGCGACGCGTCACCGGGATGCTTTGCGGCGACGCTCGAGCCAGCTCGTCGCCGGCAGGGCGATCGCGACCAGGACGAACCCGCCGGCGACGTCGAGCCAGAAATGATTGCCGCTGGCCACGAGCGCGACCGCGACCCAGCACGGCCAGAGCAGCCAGAGCAACTTGAGCCAGAGCGGGCGGACGAGCAGCGCGAGCGCGGCGCCCACGATCAGCGCGTCGGCGGCGTGCAGGCTCGGCATCGCGGCGTACGGGTTCGCGAAGAGCTCGACCAGTCCGGTTGCATGGCTCAGCCGCGACGAGGCGAGCGTGTCGACGAAGCCTTCGCCGCCGAGCAACCGCGGGGGCGCCGTGGGCACGAGCACGTACGCCACGAGGCCGAGGGTGTTCGTCACGATCACCAGGTCGCGCACCCGCAGGAACGACGGGTAGCGGCGCAAGTAGATCCAGAGCAGCGCCGCGCCGACGATCAGGAACTGCGACGCCCAGTACGTCGCGTTGACCGCATGGAGCAGGAAGCCGCCGGCCGACAGCACCTGGTTCTGCAGCCAGGGCTCGACGAGCGCGTGGAGGCCGCGCTCGAGCCGCACGATGTCGCGGGCGTGGGCGAACGCGACCGACGGGCCGCGGTCGGCGAGCCCGCGGGCGAGCTCGTACGCGACGCCGAAGCCCGCCAGGATGGCGGCCTGCAGCAGGAAGTCGCCGACCCCGCGCGGCAGGAAGAGCGCGGGATCGAAGCGGCTGTGATGCCCTTCGCGGCTTACGTGCGAGGCGCCCACGACGAGGCCACCGTGACTCGGCTCAGACGCGGATCGCGGTCACGCTCGCCGGCGCCGGCGTGCCCGGCAGGTGGAGCAGGTTCGCGACGCTCCGGACCCCCGGCACCCTCCGCACGGCCTCCACGAGCTCCGCGATCAGCTCCGGCCGCTCGAGCTCGCCGCGCAGGAACACCTCCCCGCGCTCGGCGTTGACGCTGATCCGGCCCTTGGGGAACCGCTCGTCGCGAAAGACGATGCTCTCGACCTTGTGGGCGAGCTCCGTGTCGTCCACCGGTGCCCGCGACACCGGCCGCAGACGATGGACGAAGCCCTTGCCCCGGCCGGCCGCGCGCGCGACCGCATGCCGCAGCGCGCGTCCGCCGTGCCGCGACGTCCGTCTGCCCGTGGCCGCGACGCGGTCGACGAGCTCGCGGCGTCGCCTGTGCCCCCGCTCCCTGTCGAGGAAGTACGCGCCGGCCTCGCCGACGGCCACGCCGGCGATGAACGACGCCGCGCACTCCTGGGTGCGCAGCCGGTCCCAGGCCGACGGTTGGCGCTGCATTACGAGTCTCATGATCGCCTCCTTCCGCCCAAGAGCCAGCATCCTCGAGGGCGACCGCGACCGCATCGGGCGGCTCCCGTAGGCCGCTACCGGGGAACTACGGAGCGGCGGCCCGGCGAAGTCAGCGGCCGCTGCCGACGGGCTCGCGCTCGTCCGTTTCGTGCAGCAGCTGGAGCTCTCGCTGCAGGGACAGGTGCTCGAGCGCCGAGGCCTCGGCCCTGCGCACGTGGTCGCGCGAGATCCCGAGCAGCCGGGCGGTGGCGGCCAGCGACAGCGGCGGCTGCCCGAGGTAGCGATGGACGATCACCTGCCGCTCGAGCTCGGGGAGCGCCTCGGCCGCGGAGCGCAGCGCGTCGCGGAGCAGGCTCACCCGCACCTCCTCGAAGGGCTCGGCCTCCTCGGCCGCGGGAATGACCGAGCCGAGCGTGTCCTTGCTGTCGTCCCCGAGCGGCCGGTCGAGGCTCGTCACCGTCCGCGCCGCAGACCGAACGGCCTGCACCTGTCCCGGCGTGAACCCGGACGCCTCCGCGATCTCGTCGTCGGAGGGGCTCCGTCCGAGGGTCGTCGCGAGACGCCCCTCGGTGCGGGCCATCACGCGCTCGCGCTCGGCGACGTGCAGCGGGATGCGGATCGTCCGCGCCCGCTCGCTCACTCCGCGCTGCACGGCCTGGCGGATCCACCACGTCGCGTAGGTCGAGAACTTGAAGCCGCGCCGCCAGTCGAACTTCTCGACCGCGCGGATCAGGCCGATGATCCCTTCCTGGATCAGGTCGAGCAACGCGACGTCGTGCCCCTGGTAGCGCTTCGCGATCGAGACGACCAGCCTGAGGTTCGAGTTGATCATCAGGTTCTTCGCCTCGAGGTCGCCGCGCTCGATGCGCTTCGCGAGCTCGACCTCCTCGCTGGCCGTCAGGAGCGGGTAGCGCGCGATCTCGTTCAGGAAGAGCTGCAGCGAGCTCGTCGGCGCGGCGGCCAGGTCGCCGTGCTCCTGGCGCGCGGCGGCGGTCCGCCTGCGCCCGGCGTCGTCTCGGAGCGGGATCCGCTCGCGGTCGAGCTCCTGGTACAGCTCGGCGGCCTCGTCGTCGGCGAGCTCGAGCTCCTCGACCAGCCGCTCGACCTCGGAGACCCAGAGGAAGCCCTCATCGGCCCCGTGCTCGAGCAGCTTGTCGATCAGCTGCCGCGATCCGTTCTCCGCCACGTTCACAGGGCGAGTGTCCCGCCGCCGGCTCGGTTGACGCATCGGTCGGGCCTCTGATCGCGCTGCGGCTTTCCCACAACCGTCAGTAGTTTCCGACGATGGCCGCCGGCTCGGGCGGCGCGAGACTCCGGGCAGTGGCTCCTGCGCGCCGGCGCGCGGGAGAGCGTCTCGCGAGCCACGGTCGTTCCGAGGTCGACAGCCGGCGCGCGCTGCAGACGCCCTCCCGTCGAAAGAGGGAATCCCGATGAAGAAGTGGCTCGCGTTCGCGGCCGCGGCCTGCGCGGTCGCGTTCGCCGCGCCGGCCGCCGCCGCTCCACCGGCGGGAACCCACCGTGACCCGGTGAACACGCCGATGTTCGCCGCCTGGTGGGAGCCGAACCCGGGCGGCTGGTACTCGATCGACTCGAGCGGCGTGCTCTCCGGCCCCGACTACGGGCCGGTCGCAGCCGGACAGCCCGTCATGATCGACCTCGCGTGGGTCGGCCAGGCGTACGGTCACACGAAGGCGGTGCCGGGCGTCGACCAGCTCAAGCTCACGGTCACCAAGGGCGCCGAGACCGTCGTCGCGCAGACATGGGCCGAAGGCCGCGCGGCCTGGACGCCCGTGTTCGCCTGGGATCAGTACTGGGTCGACCTGCTCGGCCCGGCGCCGCCGTTCAACCCGGCCATCGGCGCCGGCACCTACGGGATCAAGTGGGAGAACGTCCTACCGGCCGAGCGCGTGACGCCGGGGGTGTACCACGTACGCATCGACGAGCACTTCGGACACGTCTACAACGACCTCTCGTGGTTCTCCGACGACTGGGCGCGGCCGGTGCCGCTCACCCCGTACACGGCGCAGTACGAGTTCTCGTTCACCGTCGCCTGAGGAGGTCGAGCCGAGGGGCGGGGCAAGACTCGCCCCTCGGTGCCTACCCCGCGGGCGCTTCGGCGCGGGCCGGCACCACCCAGTCCGGCCGCACGAAGTGGCACGTGTACCCGTTCGGATAGCGCTCGAGGTAGTCCTGGTGCTCGGGCTCGGCCTCCCAGAACGGCCCGGCCGGAGCGACCTCGGTGACGACCTTGCCGGGCCAGCGGCCCGACGCCTCGACGTCCGCGATCGTCTCCTCGGCGATGCGCCTCTGCTCGTCGTCGAGGTAGAAGATCGCCGAGCGGTAGCTCGTGCCGAGGTCGTTGCCCTGCCGGTTCAGCGTCGTCGGGTCGTGGATCTGGAAGAAGAACTCGAGCAGGTTCCGGAACGAGGTCTGCCCGGGGTCGAAGACGATCTCGATCGCCTCCGCGTGCGAGCCGTGGTCCCTGTAGGTCGCGTTCGGGACGTCGCCGCCCGAGTACCCCACCCTCGTCGAGAGCACGCCGGGCTGCCTCCGGAACAGGTCCTGCACGCCCCAGAAGCATCCGCCGGCCAGGATCGCCTTCTCGACCGCTTCGCTCACTCCGGTCACCTCCAGTAGAAACGGGTCGCGACCACTCTAGCCCCGGATGGTTGCCTCGCCGCCGCGCGCGGGTAGGGACCGCGGGTGGAGACGACGATCATGCTCGGCGACACCGAGGTCGCGCGGATCGGGCTCGGCACCAACCGGCTCAGGAACACGCGGGAGCACGTCGAGCTCGTACAGCAGGCGGTCGCGGCGGGAATCGGCTACGTCGACACCGCCCACACGTACACCGACGGCGAGAGCGAGGCGACGGTCGGCGCCGTCTCGCCCGCGCCGCCGGTCGTGGGGACGAAGGGCGGCTTCGCGCCCGGCACCGGCAGCCCCGAGCGGCTGCGCGCGCAGATCGACGAGAGCCTGCGCCGGCTCCGCACGGAGTCGATCGAGCTGTACTACCTGCACCGCGTCGACCCGGAGACGCCGCTCGAGGAGAGCCTCGGCGCGATCGCCCAATGCCGGGACGCGGGCAAGGTCAGGCACGTCGGCATCTCGCAGGTCGACGTCGAACAGATCGAGCGGGCGCGCGAGGTCGTGCCGATCGCGGCCGTCCAGAACCACTACAACCTCGCCGAGCGCCGCTACGACGACGTCGTCGACCACTGCGCGCGCGAGGGGATCGTGTTCGTGCCGTACTTCCCGCTCCGCGGCGACGGCGGCGGCGCGGTCGACGAGCTCGCCGAGCGCCGCGGCGCCACGACCGCCCAGGTCGAGCTCGCGTGGCTGCTCGCGCGCTCGCCGGCGATGCTGCCGATCCCGGGCACGCTGTCGCTCGAGCACGCGCGGGAGAACCTCGGCGCGCTCGAGCTCGAGCTCACGGACGACGAGCTCGAAGCCCTCGGGTAGCGGGCTTCAGCCGAGCACCATGCCCTCGGCCGCCGCCGACGGCTCCGGGTCGGGGAGCCGCGTCATGCGGAAGCCGTTGAGCAGCCCGAGGGCCGCGGCGACGAGCGGGATGAGCAGCGCGAACTGGAGCGCGCGCGGCCGCGCCTTCGTGTTGATGTGGATGATCTCCGCCTGCACGTCGGCCGGCTGACCCGCGAGCAGCTCGGCCAGGTGCGTGTTCGTCATCACCTCGGCGTTCTTCTCGAGCCCCGTCGAGACGCGATCCTTCTCCGCCGGCGAGAGGACGGTGCTCTCGTTCGCGAGGTGCGTGAAGATCAGCGAGAGCGAGGCCAGCATGATCGCGCCGGCGAAGGCGAGCCCGAACGAGAGCCCGAACGACCCCCCGGCCGAGTTGACGCCCGCGGCCTCGCTGACGCGCTCCTCCTCGATCGGCGCGAGCGTGTAGTTGTTGAGCTGCGAGACGAGCAGCCCGAGGCCGCAGCCGGCGACGAGCAGCGGGAC